>NZ_JANEWI010000030.1:0-61162 GCF_028069775.1 Citrobacter sp. Igbk 17
ACATTAAATATATTAAATTGGCGTAATTTATGTGTTTTGGATGGTGTGTGTAATTAACTGATGGTTTGATTGTTTGAATTGAAAACTGACGGCTCTTATATCAAAAGAGATTGAAACATTTATAATAATGGTGAATCTGAGACTGGCAGTGGTCTGTGATGAAAATTGTTGCTAAGGTGGTTCTCTTTCTGCACAGAGAATAAGCGTGAAACTACAATACTGGCAGTCACAATTTGAAGCATGGCTGCGTGAGAAGCATTCAGGGCAAGATGCCGCCCATGACATCTTTCATTTTCGCCGCGTGTGGATGACATCGCAAAAGCTGAGCATTGCTGCAGGTATTGACTGGCTGGTCGTACTGACTGCGTGTTATTTCCACGATCTTGTCAGCTTACCGAAAAATCATCCGGAACGTCATCGTTCATCGGTACTGGCCGCACAGGAAACCTGTCGCGTACTGTCACAGGACTTTCCTGAATTTCCTCAGGATCGGCTACATGCGGTGAGTCATGCTATCGCTGCGCATAGTTTTAGCGCAAAAATTACGCCCACGACCCTTGAAGCCAAAATCGTTCAGGATGCCGATCGACTTGAGGCGCTCGGTGCCATCGGTCTGGCGCGTGTGTTTTCCGTTTCTGGCTCGCTGGGTGTGGCATTGTTTGACGCGGAGGATCCGTTTGCCCGGCAGCGCAACCTGGATGATAAACAGTACGCGCTCGATCATTTCCAGACCAAACTGCTGACGTTGCCACTGACAATGCAAACTGAACAAGGGCGGCATCTGGCGCAGCATAATGCTGACTTCTTATTGACGTATATGGCGAAACTCAGCGCAGAATTAAAAGGAGAATATGAAATGTTGGATCTTGCGGCGATTCAACCCCTTAAAGCATATCAGTAGTCGTCATTGCTGAAACGTCAATTGCACCAATTTATGTTAACCTGTCGACTATCCATTTCGGCCGGTTAAACGTATGCAGGATTATTTTTCAGTAGCAGGCTCCATGAAACCAATGACAGATGATACCGGAGTTACCGTTCAGGTGATTTTGGCTAAGTTGCTTGAAATATATGATGTGAAAACGCTGGTTGCTCATCTCAATGGCGTCGGCGAAAACCACTGGAGCCCGGCCATCTTTAAGCGTGTGGTCGCCAATGAAACATGGCATCGCCTTAGCGATCGTGAGTTTGCTCACCTGTATTCTTTACTCCCGACGCCGCCTGCACACCATCCGCACTATGCCTTTCGGTTTATCGACCTTTTTGCCGGAATAGGCGGGATTCGCCGTGGTTTTGAAGCGATAGGTGGGCAGTGCGTGTTCACCAGTGAATGGAACAAACATGCTGTTCGCACCTATAAAGCGAACAATTATTGCTCTCCTGAGCAGCACCATTTTAATGAAGATATTCGCGATATCACCCTCAGCCATCATGAGGGGGTGAGTGACGAGCAGGCTGCTGAGCATATTCGTCAACACGTTCCCGAGCATGATGTCCTGCTGGCCGGCTTCCCTTGCCAGCCATTTTCTCTGGCGGGGGTATCAAAGAAAAACGCGTTAGGACGCGCCCACGGTTTTGCCTGCGATACGCAAGGCACACTTTTTTTTGACGTGGTGCGAATTATCGACGCGCGGCGACCGGCTATATTTGTGCTCGAAAACGTCAAAAATCTGAAGAGTCACGACCAGGGAAAAACCTTTCGCATCATCATGCAAACGCTGGATGAACTGGGCTACGACGTGGCAGATGCAGCAGATAATGGCCCGGATGACCCGAAGATTATCGATGGGCAACATTTTTTACCCCAGCATCGTGAACGTATTGTGCTCGTCGGTTTTCGGCGGGATCTGAACCTGAAGTCAGACTTTACGTTGCGTGATATTGTCAGCCGCTACCCTCATCGCCGAACAACGCTCGCAGAGCTGCTTGAACCGACCGTTGATGCAAAATATGTGCTGACACCGGTCCTGTGGAAATACCTGTATCGTTATGCGAAAAAGCATCAGGCACGGGGCAATGGGTTTGGTTACGGTATGGTCTATCCCGGCAACCCCGATAGCGTGACGCGCACATTATCCGCACGTTACTATAAGGATGGGGCAGAAATTTTGATAGACCGTGGCTGGGATATGGCGCTGGGTGAACAGGATTTCGATGATCCTGCCAATCAGCGACATCGCCCTCGTCGATTAACGCCAAGAGAGTGTGCGCGCCTGATGGGGTTTGAGTCTCCTCAGGGTTACCAGTTTCGCATTCCGGTATCCGATACCCAGGCTTACCGCCAGTTCGGTAATTCGGTGGTCGTCCCGGCATTTGCGGCGGTAGCCAAACTGCTGGAGCCGAAGATCAAACAGGCTGTTGCGCTACGCGAGAAAGAACAGCAGCATGGCAGACGTTCACGATAAGGCGACACGCAGTAAAAATATGCGGGCGATAGGGACCCGCGATACGGCGATCGAAAAACGCCTGGCCGACATCCTGACGGAGCAGGGGGTAACGTTTCGCGTGCAGGATGCAACGTTGCCCGGTCGACCCGATTTTGTGGTGGATGATTATCGCTGTGTTCTCTTTACCCACGGCTGTTTCTGGCATCAGCACAATTGTTACCTCTTTAAAGTTCCGGCAACCCGCACGGCGTTCTGGCTGGAGAAGATAGGAAAAAACGTGGTACGTGATAAGCGGGACTGCGAAAAATTGCAGTCGTTGGGATGGCGAGTCTTGATTGTCTGGGAATGCGCCCTGCGTGGGCGTGAGAAACTGGGTGACGAGGCACTGTCTGAGCGGGTTATCGAATGGATCTGCGGCGGCGGAGCCACCGCGCAGATCGACTCTCAGGGCATTCATTTACTGTAATGATTTTTCCGATGGGGTTGCGACCGCGTCCGCTTTAACAGGGAATAAGTATTTTCCCAGCGTCACCAATACCACGGCAAAAACAATGACCCCGAGTGCCAGCCACTCAATCAACGCCAGGCTTTCACCTCCCAGGCCCGTACCTAACAGAACCGCCACCACCGGGTTGACGTAGGCATAGCTGGTGGCCAAAGCCGGGCTTACATTACGAATAAGGAACATATAAGCGTTAATCGCAATAATTGAGCCGAACAGAGCGAGGTATGCCACCGCCATAAAACCGGAGAAGGTTGGCATCGTGGTCAGCTTTTCTCCACAGAGCAGCGATGCGCACATCAGCACAATACCTGCGGCTAACATTTCAATGGCACCGGCCATCATGCCAACGGGTAAGGTGATGCGTGAGCCGTACACGGAGCCAAATGCCCAGCTCATTGAACCAATCAGGATTAATACCGCCCCCCAGGGATTACCACTTAAGTTACCCCCGCTGTTAAGCATGATGATCCCAGCGAGTCCAATTGCGATCCCCATCCATTCCAGTTTGCGTGTTTTGATGCCAAAAAAGTGGCTAAAGCACAAGGTAAACAGCGGGACGGTAGCAACCACCACCGCGGCAATGCCGGAAGGGACGTTTTGATGTTCTGCGACGGTAACGAGGCCATTGCCCACCGCCAACAGCAGGATACCAATCAGTGCAGCATTCAGGAGCGGGCGCAATGGTGGCAGCTTATGTCCGCGAATAAGTAAGAATGCGGTTAATAAAATGCCTGCAGAGAGAAAGCGCACGCCAGCCATCATCAACGGCGGCCAACTTTCAACACCAATGCGAATAACGAAGTACGTGGAACCCCAGATGATGTACAGCGCGAAGAGCGCACTGAAAAGTGGTAACAATTGCCTGAAACGCATAATCCCTCACGGTGGAAATAAAAAGGTGCAACATAGTAAACGTCAAAACTATCATGCTGGCGAGATTTATAATTGCCTGCCGTTGTTAAATATTTGTTGACCAGAAAGGTCAGTTTCAGCATGGCGTGTTTTACTTCATACTTATGACTGCAAAAAAATAATATTGAGGATTAAAATTTTGGCAGGAAGTAGCTTACTCACCTTGCTTGATGACATCGCCACGCTTCTGGACGATATCTCAGTGATGGGAAAACTGGCCGCGAAAAAAACGGCGGGTGTGCTGGGAGACGATTTGTCGCTTAACGCGCAACAGGTGTCGGGCGTGCGGGCGAACCGCGAGCTTCCGGTGGTCTGGAGTGTGGCCAAAGGATCTTTCGTCAACAAAGTTATCCTGGTGCCGCTGGCGCTATTGATCAGCGCCTTCATTCCATGGGCGATCACGCCCTTATTAATGATTGGTGGGGCATTCCTCTGTTTTGAGGGCGTGGAAAAAGTGCTTCACACCCTGGAAGCGCGAAAACACCAGGAAACACCGGAAGAACGACAGCAACGTCTGACCTCTCTTGCCGCACAGGACCCGCTGACGTTTGAGAAAGATAAAATCAAAGGGGCGGTACGTACCGACTTTATTTTATCTGCGGAGATTGTGGCCATTACGTTGGGTATTGTGGCGGATGCGCCGTTGTTGAATCAGGTACTGGTTTTGTCGGGTATTGCTTTGGTGGTGACCGTTGGCGTGTATGGTCTGGTCGGCATTATTGTGAAGCTCGACGATATTGGCTACTGGCTGGCAGAAAAGCGCAGCGCACTTGCTCAGGCGCTGGGTAAGGGATTGCTGGTGGTGGCTCCCTGGCTCATGAAATCACTTTCCGTGGTTGGTACGCTGGCGATGTTTTTAGTTGGCGGCGGCATTGTGGTACATGGCATTGCACCCCTGCATCATGCGATTGAGCACTTTGCCCAGCAACAGAGTTCATTCATTGCCTTCATGCTTCCGACCCTGCTTAATCTGGTGCTCGGCTTTATTATCGGTGGGATCGTGGTAATGCTGGTAAACATGGTTGCCAGATTACGCGGAGTTTCGCACTAATTGTCGCGTGGTAGATTACGCAAAACGTCTCTTTGTCGTCTAAGGTGAAAAGGTTTCTCTTGATACAGGAGGCAGGTATGGTCTTTTCTGTCAGTGAGGAAGTCACCGCGAAAGAGGGTGGCCCACGCATGATCGTTACCGGGTATGCCAGCGGAATGGTGGAGTGCCGCTGGTATGACGGTTTTGGCGTCAAACGGGAGGCATTTCGTGAAGATGAACTGGTTCCTGGCGAACGCAGTCCGCTACGCCAGGATGCCTGAATATCACTGGCTGGCGTAACCTGGTGATCTCTCAACCATTAGTTATATTTATCATTTTGGTGAGAATTATTTACTTGTCAGGCAAAAAAATTGCAGATAAGGTTGGTTTCGCATCAGATTTCCTGGTGTAACGAATTTTCAAGTGCTTCTTGCATAAGCAAGCTTGATCCCGACCCGATAAGGGCCGGGATTTTTTTCGCCCAAAGTCAGCGATTGATCTCCGTCACGCTAAAATCATGGATATCAAGCTCGAACGCGTCGGCCAGCTCATGCCATGTATGATAATCCCGGCCATCAACGCTGACGCGATCGGGGTCATCATGGCTGCGGTGAATTTCGCTCTCGCAGATTTCGTTGATAGCTTTCAATAGCGCGTCCACATCGACGCTGACTTCACGTTTGGCCGTATCGCTGTACTCTTTCGCGGTTTTCATCCTCATACCTCTCAACCGTTAAGGATACCGGGGCACGTATCAGAATCTCTGATGCGTACAAGTTAAGTATAGACCGTCGAGAAAACCTGCAATCACGCGCGCAGGGCGCTGCCAGGAAAAGGAATTTGTTCTACACTGGCACAAAGCCACAGGAGGAAAACGATGAAGGTGAATGATCGGGTTACAGTCAAAACGGACGGCGGGCCGCGTCGGCCAGGCCGGGTACTGGCGATTGAAGAGTTTAGTGAAGGCACCATGTACCTGGTTTCTCTGGAAGACTACCCGCTCGGTATCTGGTTCTTTAATGAGTCAGGCCATCAGGATGGTATCTTTGTGGAGAAAGTGGAGTAATCCAGGTTCCAGGTGCTGATTCTGACTGGTGGCGAACCCACCAGTCAGAACGTCCTAACGCATATTCACAAAGATACCATTGGTGACGTTATCCGTGAGTCGTACAACGTGATAGATAACTTGCTTATTATGTGTCTTGATCTTTCGTTTTATATTCCCCTTATGGGATGAGACTGTCTTCGCCTTGATATTCATTTGATCGGATATCTGTATTGTTCCCTGACCGGCCATCCACATACGTAGCATGCTGGATTCGGTGCGGCTTAATGATAGTGTTGGCAGGTTCACATCAATGACAATATCCACTTCCTTTTTCAGAATATCGCCAAGAAGTTCATCCAGTGAATCTGGTTTAATCGACTTAGAGCTGATTAATAAATTTTTTCTTACTAAGAGATACTCATCAAAATGGACATTGGCAATTGCCATAAATACAATAAATAAAGTACTGGGATGTTGATTAATGATTTGCTTAATTCTTTGGCTGTTATCCGGATCGTGAATAAAGCAGTCTTCATTAATAAACACCACAGACGGCTGCAGTGAGACACAGGCGATGCTGAGTTCATCAACGCTTGAAATATCGTTGATTTCCCTTTTCTTCACCCCCCGACTTACCAGATATCCGGTCAACCCTAGCCGGGTGTAACTGCATAAATCCATAATAATCGTTGACATGGCATACCCTCACTCAATGCGTAACGATAATTCCCCTTACCTGATTATTTCATCACAACTAAACGGAATAATAACGACCCAATATGACGCTTTCGCTGTTTTCAGGCGAATTTACTATCCCGTAAAGTTGCGTATAATTTGCCAGGAAACATCTTAAAGTAAAGTAAATGTTGCGTTATGTGAGTGAGGCAAAAACAAATAAACCGCGACAGCGTTATCCTGGTGGATGTTGCCTGTATTTGAATTTAGGACAATCCTTAGTAAAACAGGATAAAAAATAAGGGTTATTATTTTGAAGGCATTTCACTGATGATGTCAGCCAACAAATTAAAAATCTCACTGAATAAACGCTCACAGAAGGGGGCAATTAATGGCATGAGCGCAGCCATTAATGAAATACCCACGGTCAGGGTGAGTGGGAAACCAATGACAAATATCGATAGCTGTGGCGCCATACGGTTTAACAAACCGAGTGCGAGGTTGAGTGTGAGCAGCAGCGTCATCACCGGCAGAGCCAGCATCAGGCCATTGAGGAAGATGAGCCCGCCCGCCCGCGCCAGTGCGAGAAAGGCATTGCTATTCACCGGATGGCCACCGATAGGCAGAGTATGGAAGGTATCCACCAACAGTGAGATAAGCCACAAGTGACCATTAAAGGTGAGGAACAACAGCATCGCCAGCAAATCTATCAGACGTGCCAGAACGGGCATATTCAGGCGGCTGCCCGGGTCGAAGAAGGTTGCAAAGGAGAGACCCATTTGCAGCCCGATGATTTCCCCGGCGGTACGCACCGCGGCAAACGCAAATTGCATGGTGAATCCTAACGCAATGCCGATCAGGATTTGCTGCATCGCCTGCCATATCGCGCCGACAGAAAAGATAGGCACGTTTACGGGAGGAAGCAGCGGCGCGATAACCATGGTAATCATCAACCCCAGCCCCAGTTTTACTCGCTTGGGGATGGCTCGTTCGCTGAGTATCGGCGCCGTTGAAATGAGCGCCAGTATGCGCAGTAGGGGCCAGAAGTAAAGATTCAGCCAGTGGAGCCAATCAACGCTGGTCACCTGCAACATAGCGTCGTTTACCCGATGATGTAGGGGATATTGCTGAACAGCGTACGCACGTAGTCGAGCAGCAAGTTAAGCATCCACGGACCGGCAACGATGATGGCAATAAAGACCGCGACAATTTTCGGAATGAAGGACAGCGTCATTTCGTTAATCTGGGTTGCCGCCTGCAGGATACTGATGATAAGACCCGTGACGAGGGCAACCAGCAACAAAGGTGCGGCAAGGGCAAGGGCAACTTTCATCGCCTCAGTGCCCATCATCATGACCGATTCAGGAGTCATTTCGCGCCTCTAACTGTAAAAGCTTTGTGCAAGCGAGCCGACAAGCAGCTGCCAGCCGTCAACCAGCACAAACAGCATCAGCTTGAATGGGAGTGCAATGGTAGCTGGTGGCACCATCATCATCCCGAGCGCCATCAGGACGCTGGCGATGACCAGATCGATTATCAGAAATGGAATAAAAATGGTAAAACCTATCTGGAATGCCGTTTTCAACTCACTGGTGACATAAGCCGGCAGCAAAATGCGCATCGGCACTGCTTCAGGTCCCTGTAACGGGCCGCTGTTTGCCAGACGGGCGAACAGGGCCAGATCGGCTTCGCGGGTCTGGCGCAGCATAAACTCACGCAACGGCTGTGCGCCTTTCTCCATGGCTTCCTGCATGGAAATCTTCTCTTCGCTGAAGGGTTGATACGCATCAACGTAGATTTTGTCGATCACCGGCGACATGATGAAGAAAGTCAAAAACAGCGCCAGTCCAAGTAAAACCTGGTTCGGCGGTGCTGACGGTGTTCCCAGCGCATTACGTAACAGACCAAAAACGATGATGATGCGGGTGAAGCTGGTCATCATCAGCAAAATAGCCGGCAGGAACGTCAGCGAGGTGATAAATACCAGCGTTTGGACGGGCAACGTCCAGCTTTGTCCGCCACCAGGCAGCGGTTGGCTAACCAGACCCGGTAGTTGGGCCAGGGCCGCAGGGCTGAAAAGCCACAGACCCGTCAGCGTGAGGGATAACAAACGGCGCATCAGGATCTCCCAGGACGCTTCAGCAAACTCTTCATCATGGCCTGGAAATCCGCAGGGGAGGCCGCTTTTTCTTCTGCACCGACAGGTGCCGGGGGGAGGGTATGCAAAACGTTGATCTGCGACGCTGTAACGCCCAGCACCAGACGCGCGTCTTCGACCTCAACAATCACCACCCGCTCACGTGGACCTAATGAGGTACTGGCCGAAACTTTCAGTCCACGCGTACTGACGCTTTTGGGGGCAAATCCCAGGCGCTTAATCAGCCAGGCGGCTCCAAGGATCAACACAATGATCCCCAGCAGCGCGCCGCTGACCTGCACTAATGGTGAACCGGGTACAGCAGCGGGCTGAGAGACGGTGGCCTGGGTATTCATCGTTAACGGCTCAGACGGCGCATACGTTCAGATGGGGTAATAATGTCGGTAATACGGACACCGTATTTATCTGCGACTACCACAACTTCACCCTGAGCAATCAAATAACCGTTGATCAGAATATCCAGCGGCTCGCCCGCCAGACCGTCCAGCGCGACGACCGAACCCTGCGTCAGGCGCAGCAGTTCTTTGATGGTCATGCGAGTGCGGCCCAATTCAACGGTCAGCTTGACCGGAATATCCATGATCAGGTCGATATCCTGCAGCGCACCGCTGACGTCGCCGCCACCTAACTGCTGGAATACCGCATCGGCCGCACTTTTGGTGGTCGTTGTTTTTTGCTCGTTTAACGCGTCAGCCCACAGATCGTCCAATGCACCAGTGTTTTCATCGGACGGATTATTCATGTCACTCATTTGGGCTGTTCCTCATTCAGCGAATTCAAAATCGGGTTTATCAAATGTTCTACGCGTAACGCATACTGACCATTTACGGTGCCATATTGGCTGGTCAGCACAGGTACGCCGTCCACATGAGCAATAATGCGGTCGGGTTTTTCAATCGGCAGTACATCGCCGGGTTTCAGCTTCAAAATCTGGGACAGCCGCAACGGAATGTCAGCAAAGTTTGCTACCAGTTCCAGCTCAGAATGCTGAACCTGACGCACCAGATTATTGCGCCAGTTTTGATCTTCATTACGCGAGTTTTCCAGCGGTGGGTTTACCAGCAGTTCGCGCAACGGTTCAATCATGCTGAATGGCAGACAGATGTTAAATTCACCGGTCAGGTTGCCGATTTCAACGTGGAATGGGGTGTTCACCACGATGTCGTTCGGGGAAGTGGTGATATTGGTAAACTTCACCTGCATCTCGGAACGGACATATTCCACTTCCAGCGGGTTGATAGCCTTCCACGCGTCGCTGTAGCTTTCCAGCGCCAGTTTCAGCATGCGGTTGATCACGCGTTGTTCAGTGTGCGTAAATTCACGGCCTTCGACTTTCGTCGGAAAACGACCATCACCGCCGAACAGGTTATCAACGGCGATAAACACCAGACTCGGTGAGAACACCACCAGACCTGTCCCGCGTAGCGGTTTCAGGTGGATTAAGTTCAGGTTGGTCGGAACCGGTAAGTTACGCGCAAACTCGTGGTATGGCTGGATACGGATCGCGCCCACGGTAATATCCGGGCTGCGGCGTAGCAGGTTAAATAACCCCATACGGAACTGGCGCGCAAAGCGTTCGTTAATGATCTCCAGCGCCTGCAAACGCTCACGAACGACGCGGCGCTGAGTGTTGGGATCATAAGGACGAATATCGCTTTCTTTTGCGATACCGGAAATGGGTTCGTCTTTAGTTTCGCTATCGCCGTTAAGCAATGCGTCGATTTCAGCCTGAGAAAGAATACTGTCGCCCATGTCTTTACCGCAGAATAAAAGCTGTATAAAGAACGTCGGTGACAACCTGTTTCGGCTGCCCGACAACGAGCGGAGTCGCGAGCGTCTCTTTGATAGCGGCAATCAGTTGCTGTTTGCCTTCTTCTGTTGCGAGCGTGGCGGCGTTCTGGCGAGAGAACAATAACAGCAGACGGCTGCGCACTTCTGGCAGATATTCGTTAAGACGCGAGCGTGTCGCCTCGTCCTTCATGCGCAGAGTGATACCGATATACAGCACGCGATCCGCATCACCTAAATTGACGGTAAACGTATCCAGTGCAAAGAACACTGGGGCTGGCGGTGGAGCCGGTTCCGCTTTTACGCTGGCGGACGGCTGCTGTTGCATGCGCCAGTAGCTATAGCCCGCAGTAGCGAGGGCGGCGAGCGTAATTAACACCAGCAGAGGGATCCAAATAGCGCGTTTACTCTTTTTGTTAATCGCGGAGTCAGTCATCAGATACGGGCTTCCTGTTTCGGTACAGCTTATAGGCTGATTATCCCGTGTCCTGACCACGACAAAGCGTGGAAAAGACGCGGATAATCATGCTACCTCTGGCGTTAGGCGAAGATGTCTACTGCACCATCACCGCGAGCCGCGGCTTGCAGTGCTGCAGGTGTGGCCAGAACAGCATCATCTTCGGGAGCAAAAATATCTTGTCCATGCGCACGCCCAGCCTGTTGTTGCTGTGAAGACGACTGTTGCTGACCCGCGAAGCTTTCGCTACTGATACTGCTTTGCCCCAGTTGGATCCCGCTTTCAGCCAACTGCGTGCGCAGCATGGGTAATGCCGCTTCCAGCGCCGCGCGAACGTGGCTATGAGGCGAGACCATCTGCAGTTGCGCCATGTTGTCATCGAGCTTGAGGGAAATCTGCACTTGCCCCAGATCCTGCGGATGCAAGCGCAGTTCCGCACTTTGCTGACCCTGACGGGTGAACAGCGTGACGTGCTGACTCAGTGATTGCTGCCATTCATGGCTTCCCAGCGGGGCGCTCAATACCGGTGCCGCGGCAGTTGGTAACGGCTGCGCATGTGTCTGTGTGCCAGCCAGCGGAGCTATTGTTGCGCCAACACTGGTTGGGGACGGTGAACTTTCAATCTCCGCACGCGTGGCTGCCGCTGCGGTTAATGGGGTTAAACCCGCATTGTTGGTCTGATCCGCGCCACTGGCATGCATCGCGGCATCTGCTTTACCTTTTTTCCCTTCACCGGTCAGTAATTCACTGGCGCTATCGGCGGTCGTGTTGGCGGTATTACCACGTAACAGTACCGACAGCGTCGCATCCGCCGGTGCTGGAGTAGCATCAACAGCCGGAGTGGTTACCTGTTGCCCCGGCAGCATAGCGAACAGCGCACTCAGGTTAGCGAGATCGTCATCGCTCAGATGGGCTATTTTTTCATCCTGCTGTGCGGTTTTGCCCAGTGTCGTCAGGGCATTAACCTTCAGGGAGGGCGTGAGCGCAGACAGCAACTGTTGTGCATCAGTCAGGTCGGCTAGCGACGCCTCGGTTTGGACCTCTTTTTGTGCCAGCAGATCGGCTAATTTTACCGTCTGCGCGGTATCACCATTCTTTTGCAATAACCCTTTTTGCAGTTTGCTACCAGCCGCCTGTAAATCGGCCAGCGATAGCGGGGCGTCTTTACCCTGTGCATCGCCTGCACCTAATGCACCTGCCAGCAACGCTAAAAAATCCTCAGGGGAATCTACCGCTTTGCCTGACTGAAGACCTGCGGCTACGTCGGTGTCGGTGGTAATCAGTTGGGGTAACGTAATCATTCGGGTTTCCTCATAGCTGCACGCTGAGCAAATTCATCCATTTTTTTCTGATCCAGACGGTTTTCAGCCAGTAAAGCGGCTGTTGTTTGCCTGTCCTGCAGAGTCTGCCATGCCTGCAGTCGCTGCTTTTTATCGCGCCAACTGCTCAACGCCTGGTCTACTTTCTGCGTCCATTGGTTGAGTTGTTGGCGATGTTGCTCAATCGCTTTTTCCAGCGTCTGAATAAATTGTTGATAGTTAATCCAGCGATTACTGGTAATACCCTGACCCATATCGCTATTAAGGTTGTTGCGATATTCATGCTGATAATCGATCAGCATCTTTAACTGCTCTTCCGCCTGCTGACATCCGCGGCGCATCTCGCCTAATAAGATTGCCGCATCATCGACTTCTTTTTCAGCCAGGTCTTTAAGTGTTGCCAGCGCACCATGTTGTGCCATGACCTATGCTCTCCTGCTTAATCACACACCAGGGAAAATCAGATCCAAAGCCTGCAGGGAGTCTTCCCAGTCGGCTCGTTCAAAGATGCCTTGCTGTAAAAATGCTTCCAGCTGTGGCCATAAGGCAATGGCTTTATCCAACATGGGATCGCTGCCTTTGGCGTAGGCGCCTACGCTGACCAGATCGCGGTTACGCTGGAAACTGGACAGTAGCTGCTTAAAGTTGCGTACCCGCGCATAATGTTTCTCGCTGATTAAGGCGGTCATTGCGCGGCTGATTGAGGCTTCAATATCAATGGCTGGATAGTGACCCGCTTCTGCCAGATGACGGGACAGGACTATGTGGCCGTCGAGAATGGCGCGGGCGGAGTCAGCAATAGGGTCCTGTTGGTCATCGCCTTCGGTCAGTACGGTATAAAATGCGGTCACGGAACCGCCGCCATGAATACCGTTGCCGGCCCGTTCAACCAGTGCGGGTAATTTAGCAAACACCGACGGCGGATAGCCTTTCGTTGCCGGAGGTTCGCCGATCGCCAGTGCAATTTCACGCTGCGCCATCGCATAACGGGTGAGGGAGTCCATAATCAGCAGCACGTGCTGACCGCGGTCGCGAAAATCTTCGGCGATGCGCGTGGCGTAGGCGGCACCCTGCATACGCAACAGCGGGGAAACGTCCGCCGGGGCGGCAATCACTACCGAGCGTGCACGTCCCTCGGCGCCAAGAATATTTTCAATAAAATCTTTAACTTCGCGTCCACGCTCGCCAATCAGACCGACAACAATGACGTCAGCCTGGGTATAGCGTGCCATCATGCCGAGCAGAACGCTTTTACCCACACCGGAACCGGCGAAAAGCCCCATTCGCTGACCGCGACCGACGGTTAACAGCGCATTGATAGGCCGTACGCCAGTATCCAGCACGTGTTCAATCGGGGTTCGTTGCAGGGGGTTAAACGGCGGTGTGATTAGTGCCCCTGTTTCCGTGGTGTCGGGAGCAGGCAGCCCATCAAGCGGCTTCCCGCTGCCATCGAGAACACGCCCCAGCAGGGCAGGGCCCAGCGGTAATTGTTTCCCGCTTTGCAGCCCTTCGCCGGCGATGTTTTTCGCGTAAACGCGCGCACCTGGCAGCACGCCTTCGACCTCTTCGAGCGGCATCAGAAACAGGCGTTGACCATTAAAGCCAACCACTTCGCTTTCGACTTCCTGGGTTTCGTTGCCATCCTGACGCTCAATAACGCAGGTGGCACCCAACGGTAACTGCAGGCCCGTGGCTTCAAGGACCAGCCCGGTGGCGCGGGTCAGACGCCCGTAACGGCGTACCGCAGGCAGCAGCGACATTTTCTCTTCGAAGTTGTCCAGCGTGTTGAGCCAGCGAGTCAGGCGAGTGGTCATTACACGACTCCCGGCGCTGCCAGACGGCAGAGCTCTTGCCAGCGGGTGGCAACACTGGCGTCCAGATCGCCTTCGTCAGCAGAGACTTTACAGCCACCATGATGCAGCGTTGGATCGCCGCGCAGTCGCCAGCCGTGCAGGCTGAGGGTCGCCCCCAGCATCTCTTCCACTCGTTGCAGATCGTCCGGATGGACGCGCAACTGCGGTTTACCGCTAAACAGCGGTTCCTGTTGCAACAGCTGTTGGATTTGCTTAATGAGTGCAGCATTATCCACGATGGGTGTCTGGCCGATAACCTGGCGCGCCGCTTCCAGTGCCATTTGCATCAGGCGCGATGCAATGACGCTGTCCAGGGCATCCAGTGTATTCTGAAACTCACTGACCAGTTGCTGCATGCGGGCATGAATCGGCGCATGTTGGGCGCGAGCCTGGTTCTGGCCTTGTTCCAGCCCCTGGGCCAATCCGTCCTGATAACCTTGTTCGTGTCCTTTTTGCCGACCTTCAGCCAGGCCGGCGTTATACCCTTGCTCATGGGCCTGGAGCTGCAGTTGTGCCAACTGCTGCTCAAGCTGTTGTTCAGCAGATAGCTGTGGCTCTTCTGTCTCGTCGGACGGCTGATCGTCGGTATGATCGGCCAGTACGAACTCCGCCATTGGCGGAGCGAGGTCGTCAGGCGTCCAGACTTTCCATGGCAGATCGTTAGACATAGGTATCCTCGCCGCTGCCGATCACCATCTCGCCGGTTTCGGCCAGACGACGTACGATAAGCAGAATCGCTTTCTGTTCGTTTTCCACCTGCGACAAACGTACCGGACCGCGGTTGGCAAGGTCGTCGCGCAGGATATCGGCGGCACGCTGCGACATGTTGCGCAGGAACTTCTCGCGCAATGGTTGCTCGGCACCTTTCAGGGCTATCAGCAGCGATTCGGAATCCACTTCCTGCAACAGACGCTGGATGCTGCGATCGTCGACATCCACCAGATTTTCGAACAGGAACATCTCGTCGATAATTTTCTGCGCCAGCTCGCCGTCGAATTCGCGCACTGCGGTAATAACCGCTTCTTCCTGCTGCGTCTTCATCAGGTTGATAATTTCTGCTGCTGTTCTCACGCCGCCCATTTTGCTGCGCTTGAGGTTCTGGCCGTCGAGCAATCCGTTCAGCACTTCGGTCAGTTCTGCCAGCGCGGCAGGCTGTACGCCGCCGAAAGTAGCAATACGCAGCATGACATCGTGGCGTAAACGCTCGTCGAACAGCGCCAGAATATCGGCCGCCTGGCCTCGTTTGAGGTGCACCAGAATGGTAGCGATAATCTGCGGGTGCTCGTCGCGAATAAGATCGGCGGCGCTCTGTGGCTCCATAAAGTTGAGCGTTTCAATGCCGCTGGTGGTATCGCGGGTTTCCAGAATGTCTTCCAGCAGGCTGGAGGCACGTTCTTCGCCCAACGCTTTTACTAGCACGGAGCGCAGGTATTCGTTGGCGTTGATGTTCAGTGCGGCAAACTGCTCGGCTTCTTGTTCAAATTCGGCCAGAACCTCCGTCAACTGCTTGTTGGAAATCTGACGCACGTTAGCCATTGCCGTACTGAGGGTCTGCACTTCGCGCGTGGAAAGGTGCTTAAAGACCTCCGCCGCGCGATCTTCGCCAATGGTCATCAATAAGATGACGCTTTTATCGGTGCCGCTAAGATTACTCATGTTCGTTATTTATCCACTGGCGAATGACCAGCGCCACGACGCGCGGATCGTTATCAGACATTTCACGGATACGCTGGCTCATGACTTCAGCACCCAGACGCTGGTTGTTACGGCGCTGCTGGGTCTGCTCGTCTTTGCTGAGGCGAACTTCAACCGCTTCTTCCGTTTCCTGGCGAATACGTGTTTGTTCTTGAGCGGCTTTGACCTCTTCGCTGCGACGCATCAACTGCGGACGCACCGCTTTACGCCACAGGATCCAGGCCACCAGCAGAACCAATAACCAACGACCGGCCACCATCAGCTGTTCAATAAAGGACTGCTGTTGCCAGAACGGAAGCTCTCCACCCGTGTCATCACTTGCGGTGAAGGGTGAGTTCACGACATTCAGGGTATCGCCGCGTTTTTCAGAGAAGCCCATGGCCTCGCGGGTCAGGTCCTCAATTTGTTTCATTTGGTCAGCGGTTAATGGCAGCGGTTTGCCATCCGGTAACGTTTTATAGTTGACCACTACCGCCACCGACAGGCGCTGTACATCACCCACATTCATCTTGGTGTGACGAATGGTACGGTCAACTTCATAGTTGCTGGTTTCGTTACGCTGCGTACTGCGCGGGCCAGCATTGGCGTTATTCGCCGTTTGCGTGGTTTGCGCATTCTGCGCATTTTGCTGATTTGCCGGTGGCGTATTAATCGGGGCTGTATTCGCCGGGGCGGGCTGGTTAGACAGTGCGCCCGGTACGCCGCCAGGCGCTCCGCTTCCTATCTGCTCGCTCACGTTAAGCTGGCGTGAACGCAGTACAGCCTGTGAATCGTCGCCATTTGGGCTGTACTTCTCTTCGGTTTGCTCTTTGTTGGCGAAATCCAGCTGTGCAGTAACCTGCGCATGTACGTTGCCGTTACCGACAATTGGCGACAGGATTGATTCAATACGACGCTGAACGCGACCTTCAACATCGCTGGCATATTTCAGTTGCGCATCGTTCAGGTCGCGGCTGCTGGTGTTCGACTGGGTTAACAGATGTCCTGCCTGATCGACCAGCGTCACGTTGCCCGGCGGCAAGCCTGCGACAGCGCTGGAGACCAGATGCGTTACCGCGCTAATCTGACCTTCGTCCAGTGCCCGACCCGGTTCCAGGTTTACCGTGACGGAGGCAGAAGGGGCCTTTTGTTCACGTACGAACAGTGATGGTTTGGGCATCGCAAGATGGACACGGGCGCGTTTTACCGGCCCCAGGGTTTCAATGGTACGGGCTAATTCGCCTTCCAGCGCTCGCTGGTAATTGACCTGCTCGCTAAACTGGCTGATACCAAACTTTTCCTGGTCCAGTAACTCAAAGCCTACCGCGCCACCTTTCGGCAGCCCTTGCTGTGCCAGACGTAAACGCAGTTCGTGAACTTTATCTGCAGGGACTTCAATGGCACCGCTTCCCTCAGTGAAACGATAAGGAACGTTCATCTGCGTCAGTTGCGTGACAATCGCCCCACCGTCCTGATCGGATAGGTTGCTGAACAGTGTGCGGTAGTCAGGTGTTTTGGCCCACAGGACCATCGCAACGATGATAGCGACGGCAGCGGCACCTGCCACAATCAGAGGGATTTTGGGATTCGCGCGCAGGCGATTTAACCACTCGAGAGGTTTCAGTTGGGTTGCAGTCGATGCTGTCGCACTCATCTCGCACCTCGTGGCTTATCGTGGACGGCGTTTTTTGCAAAGTGGAACAAGACTCACTCCCGGGTCAGCAAACTCGAAAAATTGACGGTCTCATTATTTGCGGTTTCGAATTTTTCTATGCGTTAAAAACCGAGGTTTTTTATCGTTATTTAGCGCCTTTATCTTATTGACGAACTGGTAATCTCTGCTAAGTAAAAAATCATCCAGGGGATCAGAATGTCGGCAATACAGGGGATTGAAGGGGTTATCAGCCAGCTACAGGCCACGGCGATGTCAGCAAAAATGCAGGATGTGCAGCCACAATCGACCGTGAGTTTTGCCGGACAGCTGCACGCGGCATTGGACAGAATCAGCGAGGTGCAAACCGCCTCTCGCGTTCAGGCTGAAAAATTTACCCTGGGTGAGCCAGGCATTGCGCTAAATGACGTGATGACCGATATGCAGAAAGCGTCGGTTTCGATGCAGATGGGCATTCAGGTGCGTAACAAACTGGTATCAGCCTACCAGGAAGTGATGTCGATGCAGGTGTAGGTGTAACGTGCAAAGAATGTAAGCCGGATAAGCGCAGCGCTATCCGGCTTACACTTATTTTTGAATCAGATAGCGAATAGTTGGCCCATCCTGCTGAATATCCAGCACCGTATACCCATGGTTACGCGCATCCAGCGGAATATTGTTGATTGACTGCGGGCAATCGCTGACCACTTCCAGAATTTCACCTTTCTTCAATTGCGGCATCGCTTCCAGCGTGGCAACAGCCGGGTAGGGACACGGTTCACCGACCATGTCGAGGCGATAATCAGGGACGATATTTTTCATGCGGATTCCTTAGCAGGCGTCAGCCCGGCGCGGCGGAAGAAACGTTTTTCCCAACCGATGATGAGCATCAATGCGATAAACAACAGCAGATAAGTCACCAGTAGCCCGCCGAGCGGCCCAAAGGTGTCGAGCAGATTCACTTTATCCCAGCGAGTGGCCAGGGCAGGGGCAAAGTCATCCCAGTAGTAAGCCAGAATGGTCGAACCGATAACGTTACCCAGTCCCACCCACCAGTAATGTACCTGGCCCTCAACCGCACGGTACATCCAGCCGGTCTCACACCCGCCCGCCAGCACGATACCGAAACCAAACAGTAAGCCGCCGATCACTGCATTTGGACCGGCCCACATAATCTTCGGCTCAATGCCCAGTTGTACATAACTAAAGATACCAATGGCGCTCACCGCCATCCCGAAGATGATGGCTTTTGCCATATGGGTACGCCCGGAAATCCACAGATCGCGGAAGGCCGAGGTAAAGCAGATTTGCGCCCGTTCAATCAGCAGGCCGAACCCAACGCCAAACAACATGGCCAGACCCAGCTTCGGCTTGTCCATTGCGGTCAGTAGCGCCCAGCCGATCATGCCGATAAATACCAGCATACCGAGGCGGAAACGACGACGCGCTTGTTCCGGCTTTTGCGTCAGCGGGGAAGCGGCGGACACTTTCTGCATTTTGACCGGAATACGAAACATTGGCAGTAGGGTAAAGCGGGCGCCAAACCATGAGCCCATTGCCGTCGCCAGCGCGAAGAACCAGGCATGCAGCGAGAACTGTGGAATGCCGGTAAAAAACGCGGCCAGGTTACAGCCCATTGCCAGACGGGCGCCGAAACCGGCGATCATCCCGCCGACCACCGCCTGCAGAATGCGGATCCGGCTGCGCGGCATACGTAATTTGACGTTGTTGGCCCACAGCGCGGCAGCGAAACAGCCGCCGAACATACCGAGGATCATCATCCCGTCGATACGGGTCAGGGGCGAGCCTTCGAGGTGGATCAGTTTATAGTATCCCCACTCTTCGGCGTGCACGCCAAACAGTTGCAGGATTTGCCCACCCCAGCGGGTAAATTCGCCGGTAACGGCCCAGAAGGTTCCCGTAATGCCGAAATAGTAAGTGGAGAGAATACCCGCTGCGATAACCGCAGGGGCAGGGGCCCAAAATTTAATTAACCAGGCCTGTTTGAAGTGTTGCCATGACATGCGTTGTGCCTCTGAACTCAGAAGGTATGTAACAAGAAGCGTGGATATTACACCTGTCAGAATTTTTGACTATGAGTAATAAGAGGTAACACCGTCTGGATCAATCTTTCTCCGGGCAGCCGAAAGGCTGGCGACATCAGGGCTTTAATGCCACAATCCCCTTTTCTTCGCATGCAGGATGAATGATGAAAAAATTAGCAATTGTGGGTGCATTGTTGGTGCTTGCCGGCTGCGCCGAAGTACAAAATTATAATGACGTGGTGAAAACACCAGCCCCTGCCGGTCTGGCAGGTTACTGGCAGTCGAAAGGTCCGCAGCGCGCGCTGGTGAGCCCGGAAGCGATCGCCAGTCTGATTGTCACCAAAGAGGGGGATACGCTGGATTGCCGTCAGTGGCAGCGAGTGATTGCCGTCCCCGGAAAATTGACCATGCTCTCTGGTGATCTCACCAACGTGACGGTGAAACGCGAGCTGTATGAAATCGATCGCGATGGCAATACGCTGGATTATGACGGTATGACGCTGCAACGGGTAGATCGCCCGACGCTGGAGTGTGCCGAAGTGTTAAAGAAAACGCCGTTAGCCACACCACTGCCATAAGCGTTGCGCCCCGGTAGCCTGTCGCCACCGGGGTTAAGTGCTACAACACGTCTTCAATCACCCACACACTAACGCTGCCGCCATCACAGAGAAACGTCGCCACACCGTTTTCATCGGTCACTACGCTTTCTTCACGATTTCCCAGACAATCATGCCAGGTTTTATTGCCGTAATTTGTGCCAAGCGCGATGCTCTTTTCACCGTCATCGCCATTGGACAGCACGACGACGCACCCGGGATCATCATCCGTACCGCTGCGACTAAAGGCGATACAGTTTGGATGATCAAAATAGAGCGTCTGTACGCCGTGGGCGAAGCGTTGGCGGGCCAGGATCAATTCATCAAGTTGTTCAATAATCGGCATATCGATGGTGTAGGTTTCGCCATCACTGCCAGTATCTTCATAATGTGCACCGTAGAGATCGGGATAGAATACCGACGGCACGCCGTTTTCGCGCAGCAGGATCAGCGCGTAGGCCAGCGGCTTAAACCATGCCTCGACCGGGGCTTCCAGCGCCTGTAACGGCTGGGTGTCATGGTTCGCAACCAGCGTCACCGCATGAAAGGGATCGGCCTCCACCAGCGTATCGGTGAAAATCTGGCTCATGTCATAATCGCGCCCCTGGCGGGATGCTTCGTGAAACTTCATTTGCAAAGGGGCATCAAACAGCATGGTTTTCCCCTCGACCTGGTTAATATAGGTTTGCAGTTTATCGACCTCATGGGACCAGTATTCCGCCACGATAAACAGCGGCTTCGGGGCGACTTCCTGGACGTGCTCGATCCACTCTTTATAAAACCATGCCGGGATGTGTTTGACGGCATCCAGGCGAAAACCATCGCAATGGGTTTGATCCATCACCCAGCGAGCCCAGTATTTGAGCTCTTCGGTGACGGCATGATTGCGAAAATCGATATTTTCACCCATCAGGTAGTCAAAGTTGCCCAGTTCGTCATCGACCTGATCGTTCCAGCCTTCGCCGGTATAATCATTAACGATTTTAAAAATGCCGTCCTCGGTGGGATTTTCAATATGATCGATGCCGCTGAAGCATTTGTAGTCCCAAATGAATTGAGAGTACTGACCCGCACGGGCGGGGAAGGTGTAGCGGGTCCAGGCCTCGCATGCGACGATCTCATCGTCAATCTGCGTGCGGTCATCGGCGTTGACGCGCTGAACCTGAATGTGCTCTTTCTCATCGGCACCCATTTTGTGGTTGACCACTACATCCAGCAGTACCGCGATATCGTTGTGCTTTAACGCGTCGATTGCCGCCAGTAACTGATTTTTATCGCCGTATTTGGTGGCAATAGTACCTTTCTGGTCGAATTCGCCTAAATCAAACAGATCGTAGGAGTCATAGCCAACGGAGTACCCGCCGGACGCACCTTTATAGGCGGGAGGCAGCCATACCATATTGATGCCGATATCGTTAAGTCCATCCGCGCGTGCGGCGAGTTCCGGCCAGAGCTGGCCGCCATTAGGGTAATACCAGTGGAAGTACTGCAATAGGGTGGGATTTTTCATCTTCCGTGCTCCAGAAGCCGTTTGGCCGACCTCTGGAGTATGGAAGATTATTCAGACGTAACGGGAAATTATTGTGGGGCAGTTGGGGCATCCGGAACCAGCAACATACCGGAAAGCCGGCCGTAGGCGTTATTTAGCGTCTTCTGGCGGGTTGACTGACCGATCAGTGTGCTGAGTTCATCCAGACGCTGCTGCAGTAATGCTTTGAGCAACTGTTCGTTATCCAGCGTCTGTTTAATATACCCGGCAATCAAATCCTGAACGCTTCGCGTAATGCCTGATGGAGTTTGTTCTTCCATGACCACTTCAATACTTTGCAGATAGGTAACTTCCTGTTCCAGTAAAAGGTCCCATTCACCTCGCTGTGCCAGTTCCAGCAGCGAGTGACTGAGCAGCGCAATGCGCTGCCAACGGTTGATAAACTCCACGGCTGAGGTCATTAACGGGACTCCTGGGACGACGCTTTTGGTGAGATCTGTTTCCAGGCATCCGCAATGTTTCCGAGTAACCCTTCGACTTCTTCAATCGCCTGACGATCATTACGCAAATTCGCTTGCAGCAGACGGCGGATCATATAGTCATACAGCGATGACAGATTAGTGGCGATTTCACCACCATTTTCCTGATCCAGGCCCGCTTTAAGACCATTATCAATAATGTTAATGGCTTTGCTGAGGGCTTCACCCTTGGCGACAATATCGCCCTGTTGCATAAACAGGCGAGCGCGCACCAGGGCGCTGTTCGCGCCATCAAACAACATTTCGATCAGCTGATGTGGGTTGGCGCTCATTACGGCGCTCTCCACACTGACCTGTGCATAGGCTTTGGTACCGCTCGCGGTATACATGCTTACCTCGTGTTATCAGGATTTATTCATCGCAGTAAATTGCTGACCCAGATAGGTACTGGTGTTATTCAGCTTGCTCATCATGCTATCCAGCTGGGTAAACTGGGCGGTGTAACGCGCAACCATGTCGTCGATACTGGCGCTCACGGACAGGTACTGTTTGGTCAGTTTTTTCAGCGTGGTATTAATCGTGTCTTGCGCATTGTCGATAATGCCGTCATCAGCCAGATAACTTTTCACTTCAGCGGCAATCTTGGTGGTAATACCGGTTTCTTTACCGTCGCCCGCCAACAGTTCACGTACTGAAGCGGTGTTTTCATCCAGCGCTTTTTTCAGCTTGGTATCATCGATGGTCATCTTGCCGGTTTTGCCATCTTGTTTGATGCCAATTTCATTCAGGGTTTTAAAGGCACCGTCAGTACCAGAGTTGGCAAACTGTGCGCGAATACCGGTCTGAATGGTACGTACCACGCTATCGCCCACCAGCGCACCGTTATCTTTATCCTGACCTTCAGCCCCTGCATCAACCGCTTTATACTTGGTCAGCGTATTGAAGGTATCAATCAGCGAGTTATAAGCATCAACCCAGCCTTTAATGGCTTCTGTCGCTTTGTCATTGCTTTTGGTCACGGTCACGCGGGCATCAGTGACCTTTTTGGTCAGTTCCAGCGTGACGCCCTGCGGCGCATCGGTCACTTTATTGCTCTGGCGCTCAATCGGGATCCCGTTCATGGTTAATTGCGAGTTTTGCGCTTTAACCAGCTCGGTCATTTTTCCGGTACCGGCCGTGCTGTCGTAGGCCAGCAGATCGCTAAGCTTGCTGTCGCCGTCTACCGAGATGGTCATCTTACTGTCCATACCTTCGGCGGCGGTCAGTACCAGTTTAAACTCGCCGTCTTTCACCTTGACGATACTGGCAGAGATACCGCTATCGGTATCGTTTATCGCCTTACTGATATCGTCCAGCGTGGTTTTGTCCTGCGACAGTTTAATTTCAAGCGGCTCTTTGCGGCCCGGCTGCTCAATTTTGATGGTACGGGTGGCAGAGCCGTCACCGAGAGCGTCTTTGCTTGAGCCAACCGTTGCAGTACTTAAAGATTGTGCCTGCGCCAACTGCGTAACGCTGATGGTATAAATACCTGGAGCCGCGCCGGCTTCCGTGGTGACTTTCAGATCTTCGGTACTGCTGGTTACATTACTGCTTCTGAACAGTTCCGGTTTATTTAATGCCGTATTGGCCGTCTGGAATTTTTCCAGCGCACTCTTTAACGTACCGTAGGCCGTCAGGCGGGCGGTATTATCGGTCTGTTGCTGAGTAATTGGATTTAAACGTTTTTTCTCAGCAATAGTCAGGTTGTTTAGCAACGTGTCCAGTGGTAAGCCTGAGCCTACGCCCAATGATGTAAATGAAGCCATGCCCGATTCCTTGTGATTGCAAACAATTGTTATGCGGGTTATCGGCAATCTGCGCGCAAAGTTTAATGATAGTTTGGTGAAAATAATGCGCAGAATAGTGGTGCATATAGAGGGTATTTCGCGGGCTAAGAAAAAAAACGACGGAAACTAAAAATTTTCTAAAGTTCGAATTTACGGTGCCGATACATGGGTTACGGTCAGAAACCGTGGGCAACAGCCCAATAACATCGAGTTGTAATTGATAAGGAAAAGATCATGGCACAAGTCATCAATACAAACAGCCTGTCGCTGTTGACCCAAAACAACCTGAACAAATCTCAGTCTGCACTGGGCTCCGCTATCGAGCGTCTGTCTTCCGGTCTGCGAATCAACAGCGCGAAAGATGATGCTGCTGGCCAGGCGATTGCTAACCGTTTCACCTCTAACATCAAAGGCCTGACTCAGGCGTCCCGTAACGCTAACGACGGTATCTCTGTTGCCCAGACCACTGAAGGTGCGCTGTCTGAAATCAACAACAACCTGCAGCGTGTTCGTGAACTGTCCGTACAGGCCGCTAACGGTTCTAACTCCAAATCTGACCTGCAATCCATTCAGGATGAAATTAGCCAGCGTCTGGATGAAATCAACCGTGTATCTGCACAGACTGATTTCAACGGCAAAAAAGTGCTGAATGAAGATGGTCAGTTGACTATTCAGGTTGGCGCGAAAGACGGCGAAACCATTACTATCGACTTGAAAAAAATCGATAAAACAACCCTGGGTCTGGATAATCTCGATATTACCAAACCAATTGCATCCACTGTTGCTAAAGGTGCAACTGTATCGGCACAAGTCACTGTAGATAAATCTATCATGACGGCGACGAATGGTCCTGCACCGACTTTATCTGCTGGTGCTGAACTGGGTAAAGCCACTGATGGCAAATATTATGTTAAAGATAATGCCGATTACTACGAAGCAAAAGTAGATGAGAAAGCGGGTACTATCACTTTTGACGTTGCAACTAAAGGTGCCGCACCAACTGGTTATAATAAGCAGAATGAAATTAATAAAGACGTTACCTACAGTGGTGCTGGTCTGGCGAAAGGTCAGGAACTGGTATCTTATAAAGACGCAACAACGAATAAGGTCACTTTTGCTGTTAAAGAAGGTACCACATACAAATCTGTAACCTTCGATAAAACATCTGGTGATGCTACTCCTGGGACTGCCCTTGCAGCTCAGCCGGATCTTACTACCAACCCGCTGGAAAAAATCGATAACGCGCTGTCCGAAGTTGACAAATTCCGTAGCTCCCTGGGTGCGATTCAGAACCGTTTTGAATCTGCAATCACCAACCTGGGTAACACTGTGAACAACCTGTCTTCTGCTCGTAGCCGTATCGAAGATTCCGACTACGCGACTGAAGTGTCTAACATGTCTCGCGCGCAGATTCTGCAGCAGGCGGGTACCTCTGTTCTGGCACAAGCTAACCAGACCACGCAAAACGTCCTCTCTTTACTGCGTTAATCCATCGATTGGGTTACTCAGTCATTAGAGACAATAAAGGCAGCGAAAGCTGCCTTTTTTCTATACTGGAGTCTGAAGAATGCAAGAAATTACCGTTACTGAACCCCATTTTGTGACTACGTTTCAGTGCACTGGCACGCAATGTCGCGATCATTGCTGTAAAGGCTGGAATATACATCTGGATAAGGCAACGGTGAATAAGTATGTCTCCAGTAAAAATGAGAATATTAGAAGTATTGCTAAAGAAAATATTATTCTGCTTAAGAAAGATATTACGCAGTGGGGGATGATTAAACTTGCGGATAACACAGGGAACTGTCCTTATCTGACTGAAGAGAGTCTGTGTCAGGTACAAAAAACGCTCGGGGCCCAGGCGCTAAGTACGACCTGTCAGACATTCCCGCGTATTGAGCGCGTCTATAAAAATGATGTGAGAAAATCGCTAAATTTATCCTGCCCTGAGGTTGTTAGCATTGTATTAACAGACCCTAATGCGATGATGTTAAATGAAAAAAGCATCGTTAAGCCGCAGGCTAATGTTAAACCCGCGCTTACACCACAACAAAAGTTGTTGAATCTTTTTTGTTTAAGTCTTGTTGATCAGGCTGGGCGTGATATCAACGCCGGACTTTATGCGCTGATTAAGTTTGCGTTATTTATCGAGAAATTTAAGGCGGTTGATAATACTGCGTTGGCAGAGATTGAACCCGTTTATCATGCGCTGCTGACTCAACTTCAATCGGGCGAGTTAAGAAAAGAGTTGTCAGATTTCTCGGCGGATCGAAATATCAAATTATCCTTAGTGCTTTTGTTGCAGGACTATTTTCGCAGTAACTCAGGGAGCAGATCGAGTGGTGTGCTGAATTATTATATTCAGTGTTTACTGAGAACGTTAACTCAGGACGATATGCAGTCTGTAGATGAGGGGATCGCCAGACTAGAGGCGACCTGGCAGAAGGTTTACGAGCAACAGGATGAGACTGGATTCGATCTTAAAAATCTTATTTTGTATAAAATTTGGGAAAACAACTTCCCGAATCAAAAGAATGTAGACCCGTTACGATCCTTATACATGATAGGCGTTGAATACTACTTTATCAAAATGTTGATCGCCGCAAGTGCCTATGAGAGAACATATCTGGAGAAGGAAGATGCGATCAATATCGTCTACAGCTTCCATTCCCTGAGCCAGCATAATCCGATCGTGCATGAGAACTTCCACAAGCACATCGAGACCGTCAGAACGGGTGATGACCTGTCGATGATTCATCTCTTGACATAATTTTACCAGGGATGCGTGAAAGCGCATCCCTGGCACGTTAACCATTTGATTTATGGCTGATTATTTTCTCCGCGAAATAACCCCATAACCTACATAAGTGAAATAACCCTTCTTTTATAGCCTTATTCCTCCGATAGAACCCCCTGCAGAAACGGATAATCATGCCGATAACTCATTTAACGCAGGGCTGTTTATCGTGAATTCACTGTATACCGCTGAAGGTGTAATGGATAAACACTCGCTGTGGCAGCGTTATGTACCGTTGGTGCGTCACGAAGCATTGCGCCTTCAGGTGCGCTTGCCGGCGAGCGTGGAACTGGATGACCTGCTACAAGCGGGCGGCATCGGGTTATTGAATGCAGTTGACCGATATGACGCTTTGCAAGGAACGGCATTTACCACTTACGCAGTGCAGCGTATTCGTGGGGCTATGCTGGATGAACTACGCAGCCGGGACTGGGTGCCGCGTAGCGTTCGGCGCAATGCCCGCGAAGTGGCACAGGCGATGGGGCAACTGGAGCAGGAATTAGGACGCAACGCGACGGAAACAGAAGTGGCGGAGCGTCTGGGGATCCCTGTACAAGAGTATCGTCAGATGTTGCTTGATACCAATAACAGCCAACTCTTCTCATACGACGAGTGGCGGGAAGAGCATGGCGATAGTATTGAGCTGGTGACAGAAGAGCATCAGCAAGAAAACCCGTTACAACAGCTTCTTGAGGGGAACCTCCGTCAGCGCGTGATGGATGCGATCGACGCATTGCCGGAGCGCGAGAAGCTGGTATTGACGCTGTACTATCAGGAAGAGCTGAATCTGAAAGAGATTGGTGCTGTTCTGGAAGTCGGCGAATCACGGGTCAGTCAGTTGCACAGCCAGGCTATCAAACGTCTACGCACCAAGCTGGGTAAGCTATAAGGGGTAATCTTTGCCCCTGAACAATGCCGCATAACGTATTGACTACCAGGAGTTCTCATGACGGTGCAGCAATCAAAAAGACGGCCACTAAGCCGCTACCTCAAAGATTTCAAACACAGCCAGACGCATTGCGCCCATTGCTTTAAGTTGCTCGACAGGATCACGCTGGTTCGCCGCGGGCAGATTGTGAATAAGATAGCCATCTCCCGCCTGGACACGTTGCTTGATGATGCTGAATGGGCGCAAGAGAAAAAAGAGTGGGTGGCGTTGTGCCGTTTCTGCGGTGATTTGCATTGCAAAGAGCAAAGCGACTTCTTTGACATTATCGGCTTTAAACAATTTTTGTTTGAGCAAACCGAAATGAGCCACGGTACGGTGCGCGAATATGTTGTTCGCCTGCGTCGTCTTGGCAATCATCTGACCGAACAAAAAATTTCCCACGACCTGCTGCAGGAAGGATTCCTCGACGAAAACCTCGCTCCGTGGCTGCCAGAAACCAGCACCAATAACTACCGCATTGCGCTACGTAAGTATGAGCAGTTTAAAGCCCATACGCATATGGGGCATATGCAGAAATCCGCCTGGACAGCCAGTTCTGATATATATTAAAAACGAATAAGGTGTAACAGAGTCGTGTTTGTGAATTACGGCGAACGTTCTACACTACGCTCATACACACGTCATCCTTCAAGCTGTCTCTGCGTTGGCGCCCCAGTCACTTACTTTAGTAAGCTCCTGGGGACTTACTCGCTTGCCGCCTTGATGCAACTCGAATGATTTTGTGGATAAATAGCAGTCACTAATGACAATATTCGGGGTAACTATGAAATTAGCACTTCTGGGACGTCAGGCGCTGATGGGTGTAATGGCTGTTGCACTTGTCGCGGGTATGAGCGCAAAAACATTTGCGGACGAAGGTCTGTTAAATAAAGTGAAAGAGCGCGGCACGCTGCTGGTGGGGCTGGAAGGGACTTATCCCCCGTTTAGTTTCCAGGGTGACGACGGCAAACTGACCGGTTTTGAGGTGGAATTTGCCGAGGAGCTGGCTAAACATCTGGGTGTGAAAGCCTCGCTCAAGCCGACCAAATGGGACGGTATGCTGGCGTCGTTAGATTCCAAACGTATCGATGTGGTGATAAACCAGGTAACCATCTCTGACGAACGTAAGAAGAAATACGATTTCTCTACCCCGTATACGGTTTCTGGTATCCAGGCGCTGGTGAAGAAAGGTAACGAAGGCGTGATTAAGACCGCCGCGGACCTGAAAGGTAAAAAAGTCGGTGTTGGTCTGGGGACCAACTACGAAGAGTGGCTGCGTCAGAACGTGCAGGGCGTAGATATTCGTACCTATGATGATGACCCGACCAAATATCAGGATCTGCGCGTAGGCCGTATCGATGCCATTCTGGTTGACCGTCTGGCCGCGTTGGATCTGGTGAAGAAAACCAAAGACACCCTGGCCGTGACCGGTGAAGCGTTCTCACGCCAGGAATCTGGTGTGGCGCTACGTAAAGGCAATGAAGATCTGCTGAAAGCTGTGGATGCAGCCATTGCCGAGATGCAAAAAGACGGCACGCTGAAAGCCCTGTCCGAAAAATGGTTTGGAGCGGATGTGACGAAATAATCATCATTCGGATAAAAAAGGCGCCTTTAACAGCGCCTTTTTTTATTCCATTGCGCCTGAACGTGCATAATAAAAAGAACATCACAACAACTTCTCCTCTCAGGCTTTTGGGCTGCTTGCTGCCCACAAGATGATGAGTAAACACCGGAGGCTCTATGCCACTGCATAACTTAACGCGCTTTCCCCGTCTGGAATTTATTGGCGCGCCAACGCCGCTCGAATATCTCCCGCGTTTCTCTGATTATCTCGGCCGCGATATTTTTATTAAACGCGATGACGTCACGCCGATGGCGATGGGCGGTAATAAACTGCGCAAACTGGAATTTCTGGCGGCGGACGCGCTGCGTGAAGGCGCAGACACATTGATCACCGCAGGGGCTATCCAGTCGAACCACGTGCGTCAGACGGCGGCGGTCGCGGCGAAGCTGGGGCTTCACTGTGTGGCGCTGTTAGAAAACCCGATAGGCACGACGGCGGAAAATTACCTCAGTAACGGTAACCGACTGTTGCTGGATCTGTTCAATACCCAGATTGAAATGTGTGATGCGCTAACCGATCCGAATGCGCAGCTTCAGGAACTGGCGACACGGATTGAAGCGCAGGGGTTCCGCCCGTATGTGATCCCGGTTGGCGGTTCTAACGCGTTGGGCGCATTGGGTTATGTCGAAAGCGCGCTGGAAATTGCTCAGCAATGTGAAGGTGCAGTAGAACTTTCATCCGTCGTGGTGGCGTCGGGCAGCGCAGGAACGCACGCCGGGCTGGCGGTAGGGCTGGAACAATTGATGCCGAACGTTGAGCTTATCGGCGTCACCGTTTCACGCAGCGTTGCTGACCAAAAACCAAAAGTCGTTGCGCTTCAGCAGGCGATTGCCAGTGAGCTGGAACTGACCGCGGCGGCAGATATTTTACTGTGGGATGATTATTTTGCGCCGGGTTACGGTACGCCAAATGAAGAAGGCATGGAGGCGGTAAAACTGTTGGCACGTCTGGAAGGCATCTTGTTGGACCCGGTGTATACCGGTAAAGCGATGGCAGGCCTGATTGACGGTATCAGCCAGAAACGCTTTAAAGATGAAGGGCCAATCCTCTTTATTCATACCGGTGGGGCACCTGCGTTATTTGCCTACCATCCACATGTATGACAACCAGGTAGAAAAATACTAATGCAAGAAAGTATCCAACTGGTCATTGATTCGCTGCCGTATCTGCTGAAAGGGGCGGTATTTACGCTCCAACTGAGTATCGGCGGGATGTTTTTTGGCCTGGTGCTGGGGTTCATCCTGGCGCTAATGCGTTTGTCATCACTGTTACCTGTGCGCTGGCTGGCGCGCTTTTATATCTCTATCTTTCGCGGTACGCCGTTAATTGCCCAGCTGTTTATGATCTACTACGGTCTGCCGCAGTTTGGTATTGAGCTGGACCCGATTCCGGCTGCAATGATCGGTCTGTCGCTGAATACTGCGGCTTACGCGGCAGAAACGCTGCGTGCGGCCATCTCCTCCATTGACAAAGGGCAGTGGGAAGCTGGGTCGAGTATCGGTATGACACCGTGGCAGACGATGCGCAGGGCGATTCTACCGCAGGCGGCACGCGTGGCATTGCCGCCGCTGAGCAACAGTTTTATCAGTCTGGTGAAAGACACATCACTGGCCGCGACCATCCAGGTACCGGAACTGTTCCGCCAGGCGCAGCTGATTACTTCACGTACGCTTGAGGTGTTTACCATGTATCTGGCGGCCTCGCTGATTTACTGGGTCATGGCGACGGTGCTTTCTGCGCTGCAGAACTATTTTGAAGAACAGCTCAACCGCCAGGAGAGAGATCCGAAATGAGTGCTATTGAAGTCAGAAACCTGGTGAAAAAATTTCACGGGCAAACGGTACTGCACGGCATTGATCTGGACGTTAAGCCTGGTGAAGTTGTGGCGATTATTGGGCCGAGCGGTTCAGGCAAAACTACGCTGCTGCGCAGTATTAATTTGCTGGAACAACCAGAGGCGGGCACCATCAAGGTCGGAGACATTACCATTGATACCGCACGTTCCTTAAGCCAGCAGAAAGGACTGATTCGCCAGTTGCGCCAGCATGTGGGGTTTGTGTTCCAGAACTTTAATTTATTTCCACATCGCACAGTACTGGAAAACATTATTGAAGGTCCGGTCATTGTGAAGGGAGAACCGAAGGCGGAAGCGACAGCGCGCGCGCGTGAACTTCTGACAAAGGTTGGGCTTGCGGGTAAAGAGAGCAGCTATCCACGGCGGTTATCCGGCGGTCAGCAGCAGCGTGTCGCCATTGCCCGGGCGCTGGCTATGCGTCCGGAAGTGATTCTTTTTGATGAACCGACCTCCGCGCTGGACCCGGAACTGGTTGGCGAAGTGCTTAATACAATTCGTCAGCTGGCGCAGGAAAAACGCACCATGGTCATTGTGACACATGAAATGAGCTTTGCGCGTGACGTTGCTGACCGGGCGATATTTATGGATCAGGGCAAGATAGTGGAGCAGGGGCCTGCAAAATCCTTATTTACTCATCCGCAGCAACCGCGAACCCGTCAGTTTCTTGAAAAGTTCCTGATGCAATAAAAGGTTAGAGAGCACTCATCGAAATAGTTTTTTGGTGAGTGCTCATTGCATAACTATTTATAATTACTGCTTTATTATTATTGCTTCATCCTGCCAGCATTGTGGGCTGTTACGTTACACTCAAGTAATTTCTTATTTGTCCGATAATTTGCATATATAAAATACATTTATGTGTTAGCTTGTTTCATACATTTGGATGATTATCAATCTCAGGGGCATTACCACTTAGTATGCAGGATCATGATTTCTTCACCTGGCGACGGAGCATGCTGTTACGCTTTCAGGAAATGGCGGCGGCAGAGGATGTCTATAACGAATTACAACATCAGACGCAGCACTTAGAGTTCGACTTTTATGCGCTCTGTGTCCGTCATCCCGTACCCTTTACCCGACCTAAAACGGTACTTCATACGACGTATCCCAAAGCATGGGTTGCACATTATCAATCAGAAAATTATTTCGCTATCGATCCGGTACTGAAACCCGAAAACTTCAGTCAGGGCCACTTACCGTGGGATGATACCTTGTTCCGTGACGCACAGCCGTTGTGGGACGCCGCGCGTAATCACGGTCTGCGCAAGGGGATGACGCAGTGCTTGATGTTGCCAAACCGGGCACTAGGTTTTTTGTCTGTGTCTCGCGCAAGTTTACGTAATGGCCGCTTTGCGCAGGATGAAGTCGAGCTCAGGATGCAACTGCTGGTACGAGAAAGTCTGTCAGTACTTATGCGGCTGGAAGATGACATGGTCATGGCGCCGGAGATGCGTTTTAGTAAGCGCGAAAAAGAGATTCTGAAATGGACCGCTGAGGGGAAAACCTCTTCCGAGATAGCAATGATTCTGTCGATCTCTGAAAATACCGTTAACTTTCATCAGAAGAATATGCAGAAGAAGTTTAACGCGCCAAACAAAACACAGATTGCCTGTTATGCCGCCGCAACGGGGCTTATCTGAATAAAATGTCGTTCTGAGTGTCAGACGCAAAACCGGCTGAGAGCATCGCTGTCAGCCGGTTTCTTATCACTGACGATAGGCCTGTTTAATTTGTTTAACAGTGCTGGTAAATACCGCGGCCTGTGTTTCGTCCTCAATCAGCGCGATCTGTTTTTCCATTTTAAGAATCACGCGTCCTGCATCGGCTTGTCCCATTGCCTGCAGCATCAGCGTTAACATGGCCTTCAGGCAGGTGACTTCATTAGCCAGTTCTTGATTATTCTCAGCAGTGGAAAAATCAGGCGTACTCATTTATTTTCCTCGTTATGTTTCAATGAAAAAGTGCGATGGCAAACGTCAAGGCGGCGGAGTATACCATAAGCTCGGCTAAAAATATCTGAGGTTGTTTTTTGCGCAAACAAAACCCAATGAGATTAAAATAAACAAGATGTTGCGGTGCATATATTTTCTCCACTCTTTGTTTATTCCGAGTATTTTACTCGTTAATTATTGTTACAAGCTTACCTTCCTATTTAGCATTCGGCGTAAGAATATGAATTTTTTGTCACTATTCTGAAACAGCTATGCAGATATAACCGCTGGCAAAAGCCCTTCAGCCATGAAAGTTTCCACGGTTCGTACAATCTAATTTCCAAAAACGAGAGCAAAATCGAAAGTCGGGTGTTTTTTAGATTTCAAAGTTGAGATAAAACCCGTTAACATAGGACCGATTAACTATCGGTAGCGTTATCCCTATTCTGGAGATATTCCTTTGATCAACGTTTTTCTTGTTGATGACCACGAACTGGTGCGCGCAGGGATACGACGCATTCTGGAAGATATAAAAGGCATTAAAGTTGTCGGCGAGGCGTGCTGCGGCGAAGATGCGGTCAAATGGTGCCGCGCTAACGCCGTCGATGTTGTGCTGATGGACATGAATATGCCCGGTATTGGCGGTCTGGAGGCAACCCGCAAAATTGCGCGTTCCTCGGCTGACATTAAAGTGATCATGTTGACTGTTCATACCGAAAACCCGCTGCCGGCAAAAGTTATGCAGGCGGGAGCCGCGGGCTATCTCAGTAAGGGGGCAGCCCCTCAGGAAGTCGTGAGTGCGATTCGTTCGGTTTTTTCCGGACAGCGCTACATTGCTTCCGATATTGCTCAACAAATGGCGCTTAGCCAGATTGAGCCAGAGAAAACGGAAACCCCGTTTGCCAGTTTGTCTGAACGCGAGTTGCAGATTATGCTGATGATCACCAAAGGCCAGAAGGTCAATGAGATCTCAGAGCAACTGAATCTTAGTCCCAAAACAGTGAACAGCTATCGCTATCGAATGTTCAGTAAATTAAACATTCATGGTGATGTGGAGCTGACTCACCTGGCAATTCGCCATGGCCTGTGTAATGCGGAGACATTAACAAGCCTGTGACCGATCAGTTCGATGCTAAAGCGTTTCTGAAAACTGTGACCAGCCAGCCTGGCGTCTATCGTATGTACGATACCGCCGGGACGGTTATCTATGTCGGTAAAGCGAAAGACCTGAAAAAACGGCTCTCCAGCTATTTCCGCAGCAACCTCGCGTCGCGTAAAACCGAAGCGCTGGTGGCACAAATTCAGCAGATTGATGTCACGGTGACGCACACCGAAACTGAAGCATTATTGCTTGAGCACAATTACATCAAGCTGTATCAACCGCGCTATAACGTATTACTGCGCGACGATAAATCCTATCCCTTTATTTTCCTGAGTGGCGATACCCATCCGCGTCTGGCGACGCATCGCGGTGCGAAGCATGCTAAAGGTGAATACTTTGGACCATTTCCTAACGGTTATGCTGTCCGTGAAACACTGGCGCTGTTGCAGAAAATTTTCCCAATACGTCAGTGCGAAAATAGCGTTTATCGCAACCGTTCACGCCCCTGTTTGCAATATCAGATTGGCCGTTGCCTTGGGCCATGCGTCGCCGGTCTGGTGAGTGAAGAAGAGTACGCGCAGCAGGTTGACTATGTACGGCTGTTTTTATCCGGCAAAGACGATCAGGTGTTAACGCAACTGATCGCCCGGATGGAGAAGGCCAGTCAGAACCTTGAGTTTGAAGAGGCCGCGCGTATCCGCGACCAAATTCAGGCGGTTCGCCGCGTCACTGAAAAACAGTTTGTTTCCAATACTGGCGACGATCTGGATGTCATCGGCGTGGCATTTGATGCCGGGATGGCCTGCGTACATGTATTGTTCATTCGTCAGGGCAAAGTGTTAGGCAGTCGCAGCTATTTTCCTAAAGTGCCCGGGGGAACGGAGCTGGGCGAGGTGGTTGAAACCTTCGTTGGGCAGTTCTATTTACAGGGTAGCCAGGTGCGTACCTTGCCTGGTGAGATCCTGCTCGATTTCAATCTTAGCGATAAGACGCTGTTGGCTGACTCTTTGTCTGAGCTGGCCGGGAGGAAGATTAACGTCCAGACGAAGCCGCGAGGCGATCGCGCCCGATATCTGAAGCTGGCGCGTACTAATGCGGCTACGGCGTTAACCACCAAACTTTCCCAGCAGTCCACGATTACCCAACGACTGACGGCGCTGGCATCCGTGCTGAAACTGCCTGCGGTGAAACGCATGGAGTGTTTTGACATTAGCCACACGATGGGGGAGCAGACCGTTGCCTCCTGCGTGGTTTTTGACGCTAACGGGCCGCTGCGCGCAGAGTATCGTCGCTATAACATTACGGGTATTACGCCGGGTGATGATTACGCGGCGATGAACCAGGTACTACGTCGGCGTTACGGTAAGGTAATAGAAGAAAGTAAGATCCCGGATGTTATTTTGATCGACGGTGGTAAAGGCCAGCTAGGGCAGGCGAAAGCTGTTTTTGCTGAACTGGACGTGTCCTGGGATAAACAGCACCCTCTGTTGCTGGGGGTGGCAAAAGGGGCAGATCGCAAAGCCGGCCTGGAAACTCTGTTCTTTGAACCGGAAGGTGAGGGGTTTAGCCTGCCGCCGGATTCCCCTGCGTTGCACGTGATTCAGCATATCCGCGATGAGTCTCACGATCACGCCATCAGTGGACACCGTAAAAAACGGGCGAAGGTGAAAAGCACCAGCACGCTGGAAACCATCGAAGGCGTTGGACCTAAGCGCCGACAAATGTTGCTGAAGTATATGGGGGGTTTGCAAGGGCTTCGTAACGCCAGTGTCGAAGAAATTGCAAAAGTGCCGGGTATTTCGCAAGCTCTGGCAGAAAAGATCTTCTACTCGTTGAAACATTAGGCCCTCTGTAGCAACATAGGGGTAATTTCACTGACAACAGATAGTTATCCGTCATATGCAATTTAATATCCCTACATTGCTCACGCTGTTTCGCGTCATTCTGATCCCATTCTTTGTATTGGCGTTTTATCTGCCATTCACCTGGGCTCCCTTCGTTTGTGCGCTGATTTTCTGTATCGCAGCCGTTACCGACTGGTTTGACGGTTTTCTGGCGCGCCGCTGGAACCAAAGCACACGTTTCGGGGCGTTCCTCGATCCGGTGGCAGATAAGGTCCTGGTGGCTATCGCGATGGTGCTGGTGACGGAGCACTACCACAGCTGGTGGGTGACATTGCCTGCCGCCACGATGATCGCGCGTGAAATTATCATTTCAGCACTGCGTGAATGGATGGCAGAACTTGGCAAGCGTAGTAGCGTGGCGGTGTCGTGGATCGGTAAAGTCAAAACGACATCGCAAATGGCGGCGCTGGCATGGCTGCTGTGGCGTCCAAATATCTGGGTAGAGTATGCCGGGATTGCACTTTTCTTTGTCGCCGCGATTCTGACTTTATGGTCAATGTTCCAGTATTTGAGCGCTGCACGGGGAGATTTGCTTGATCAGTGATCGTTTCGCCGCAAATTTCAGCAAACGATCGTCAGTGGTGAAAAATATCGTTGACTCATTGCGTCAGGTAAGTAGAATGCAACGCATCGAACGGCAGCACTGATTGCCAGACGATAACAAAATCAAGTGATTAACAAAGTTACTTGGTGATGCGGGAATAGCTCAGTTGGTAGAGCACGACCTTGCCAAGGTCGGGGTCGCGAGTTCGAGTCTCGTTTCCCGCTCCAAATTTAAAACATCGGCATTTGCGGATGTTTGGCTGAAAGCCAGAAGATTTCGGCGCGTTAGCAAAGCGGTTATGTAGCGGATTGCAAATCCGTCTAGTCCGGTTCGACTCCGGAACGCGCCTCCAATTTCTTCCCGAGCCCGGATGGTGGAATCGGTAGACACAAGGGATTTAAAATCCCTCGGCGTTCGCGCTGTGTGGGTTCAAGTCCCACTCCGGGTACCATGGGAAAGAATAGAATAATCAAAGCAATAAGCAGTGTCGTGAAACCACCTACGGGTGGTTTTTTTGTTTTTGTCGTTTGCCAGTGGCAGCAAAATGGCAGCAGCGTGGCAGCATATTTTTGTGTTTGTCTATTTTGCCTCTTGGCGGTTATCGAACGGGTTAAGTGCTACCGCAGCATCAAGGTGGTTTGGGGCAAAATGCGCATACCTCATTGTCATCATGATCGTGCTGTGCCCGAGAATTTGCTGTAACACCAAAATATTCCCACCTCGCATCATGAAGTGACTCGCGAATGTATGACGTAGTACATGGGTACGCTGTCCTTTGGGTAGCTCTATACCTGCGCGTGCGAGAGCTGCCTTAAAAGCCTCGTATGCGGGTGAGAAGAGGGCACCACGCTTTTTAGGGAGCATCTCCTGTAGTTGTTGTGAAATTGGCACTGTGCGGTTCTTCTTGCTTTTGGTTTGCGTAAACGTCAGACGACCAGGAAGGATTTGAGATTGCTTTAAGTCTTGAGCCTCGCTCCATCGTGCACCGGTCGCCAGACAAATTCGTACGATAATCCCTAAATCTTTATTTGCAGACTGGTCGCATGCTGCAAGCAATCGGTCAATTTCTTCCTCATACAGAAAAGCCAGCTCCTGATCACCTTCTTTGAACTGCCTGATTCCAGATAGCGGGTTATCTCCTTCCCATTCCCCCAGCCGCTTCATTTCCGAGAATACTGCATGCAGATAAGACTGCTCGCGGTTTACTGTCGCTTCACTCAGCTTCTTCTTGCCTTTCTGATTCCATTCACCACTCAAACGCCGCTCCCGGTATACAGCGAAAGTGTTTTTATCAAAGTGAGAAGCCAATGGATCACCAAGACGTTCGCATATGGCTAGTAACTTCACCTTTCTTTCATCACCAGATGAGAGCGTTTTGCCATGCATTTCATACCAACGCTCAACAAATGCAGAGAGCGTTACCGCACAGTCATTAATAGCCTGACTGGCGACGCTATTCATGGTGCGACGCTCATAGGAGAGTGCCTCACCTTTAGTTGCAAACTGTTTGCGTATACGCTTGCCATCGCGGCCATATGGGAAGCACTGGCAGAGCCATTTGCCTGAGGGAAGTTTGCGCACTGTCATCGCTATAAACCTTTTAGCTCGAATGAGAAATGATGGTGCTTTCAGCTTATGAAAACACCAAAATTAGGTAAAAGACGGGATTCTTACTCGCTTAAGATTCTTGTTATCTGACCTGACTTAATGTCAACATCAGCGGATATGGTTTGTTTTACCCGCGCTGCATAAGCATTGGTACCGCTGAACGTTGTTGAAACTATGGCGTGAGGATTATCTTTCATAATAACGCGGTAGGTAGTTTTAATATGTTTGTACGAATCTTCATCATTCATACTTTCTTTAATAGCTTTCTCAAGTGGTCTGTAGGAGCCATCCCAGCCACTGAACTGCGCAAAGAACGTGTCAAAATTCGTTCGAGAATCTAATGATTTTGGATCTTGTTTATAATCATTGGCGCACCAGCTAAGAACCTCGCCGATTTGTAAATCATCGCTTTTGGTTGCAGCATACTCACTTAAGCAGTTATAAAAACCATTGAAAGCCGAATCTTTAAAGTCCTCGGAAATTAAATAATCAGAAATGATGTCCTTGCGTTCTTTAGCCGGTTTCGCCTGATACTCACCTAATGTAGTTGTAGGGTATTTAAATCTCTTCGCTTCGCGCTGAGCTTGGGCAGTTTTTTCCTGTGCTGCGGAAATCTCTTCAGCAGATTGCTGCGTGGGGTAGAGGTACCCTTTTGTACCACCTATCACAATGCAAACAAGTAGATAGACTAATGATGACTTTTTACGGTTCGGCATACCAACCCAAGAAGGCTTAAACAAGCCAATCCAGAATGCTATTGCTGCGATAGAACCGATGATTACAAGTAAATTTTCCATTTAAAATCCTTTCACATTTCTGATTTCCAAAAACAAGACTGTCAATAACAAGTAATAATGTTAGGTTGTTAAAATATAAGAGCGCCGATTAGCATCCCAAAAGCAAATACGGAAACAATGGTCTGCAATGGATAACTGCTGATTAGGAAACCAAGTTTGGTTAATTTCTTGGTATTAGGAGTTTTATCTAACAGGATTTTTTGATCATCAAGCCAACGTGATGCTTCTTGAAGCTGGTTGAGGGTAAGGTGGTTTAGGCGGCCTGTCCCAAAGTTAAAATGACAATATCGCAACAGATTTTGCCGCATATCTGATTCTTGGGAGTTTTTTAGCAAAAGATGGGTAAGCGCCCTACGACTTTCAGTTTCCTTAAGGCGTTCCAGCATTGCCTGTAAGAAACTGACTGCGGTGTGATATTGATTCACTGTCATGTCATCTATGCTGGAGACGCCAATTTCAGCATGTAATTTTTGCCATATTTCATAAGCTTCAACATTCTCGCTACCTTCTAAGATAGCAGTAACAAGCCTATTGAGTTCTATGCGTTGTGCTTTTACTAATGGGCGTTCATCTTTCTTCTCTGATGGTATTGCAATGTTTATTGTGTGACGACCATCAAATTTATCTATCTGGACGTGATTTTCGGTAAAATCACGTCCAGCAACCCGGTTTTGTTCTCCAGAGGTATTGATTGCCATAAAGTTTCCCTACTTCTTATTTTCGTTAAAATCCCTGCCCGCTACGCGATTTCCTTGGCCTGATACGCTAATTGATGCGTTTGATGAACTACCTGCAGTTAGGGCCGCAAGAGCTGCTGCTTTAACTGCAAGAGGCGCTTTTCTAAACAGGGTAAGTAGCTCTTGTTCATCAGCATTAAGCGCTTCAGAAGTTCTGATCCCTGTGACAATGAACTGAACGTCAGCTCCAAATTTTGATATTGCACAGAGGTAAGAGGAATCAGGAGATCGTTCACCTTTTTCATAGTTAAGCTGTGTGAGCTTTTTAACTCCACCAATCTCTCCTAATGCAGCTTGGCTTAGTCCTAAGCGCTCACGTTCCTCGCGCAAGCGCATACCGATATAATCTTGCATACCAAAATCCCTTGACTGGTATAAATATTTATACCATTATGTTTTTCACAGACACTTAGCAGATCACAATATACCACTATGACACAAGCACAAAACACACAGCGGGCGCGTACGCCCAAAAACAGCGTAGCGGGAGGGTCTTTACCGCTACGTCTGTCACCTGAAGAACGCACTGAAATTGAAGCAATGGCAGAGGCTGAATGTCGATCTGCTTCAAACATGGTTCGCATAGTTTTTTTGCGCGGGCTTGAGTGCATGAAATCCACACATTTTCCGCAATCTGGTAACTGATACTAGCGTGTGAGGTAGAAATGACGGGCGTGACCATCAATATGAATGTTGCTGCTCCTTATGTATCTCTCAAGGAGTATTCCAGACTAACCGGCATTCCATTTGACACATGCAGGTTAATGGTTCGCGACGGAAGGATAATTATCAGACCTAAAGAGCTATCAGGGGGCAAGGTGGAAGTAAACATGATAGCCATGCTCAAGGATGCCATCGCAAACAGTTGACAGGAAAATCATGAATCATCTAATCCAACTGAGTCGACATAGTTATGTATATCGGGGATTCACTATTCACAAGTGCCCTAAAAACTCCAGAACAATGCAGCGTTCATATAGCGTGCTGAATGATGGGAATTATTTCGGCAGAGACTTTGCATTAGCAGAGGCAATGCGAACCATTGATAAACTAAAAAATGGTGGGAGAAATGAAACTTGAAATGGCTATCGGGATTTTTATTTTTGCTGTGTTTGTTTTGAGCCTGATTCAGTTCCTGATTAGGTGGCATTGCAATAAAGCGAAGCAACAAAAAGAGAAGCGGCTTTCTGAATTTAAAGCCAGACGCGAAGAAGTAGAACGTAAGTCCCGCAGACAACTGTAGCAGGAACAAGATATGAACGATAACGCTCCATCACTTGCCAGCCTGTTAAGGCAGGGTTGCCAAGTAACACACCATCGCAATACTCGCGGCTGGATCGAGTGCCCTGACGGACGTTTCTTTAAACCAGAACCGAACAAGGTTCGCTTTATTAAAGGTATGAGTAAGCCTTTTGTTTATACGAAAAAGATAAATAAAGGCTTACTTACCACTCTGGCAAGAGCATTCAAAAAACTACTGTAGCGGTAGAAGGAGGCTTACGTGTTTACTGAAGAGAAAACATCGTGGGAACGGGAAATGCTGATTCGCGAAGCGGTGGAGAATGCGGAGAAAGGTTTTACTGTTAATTTAAAAAATGGCGCACGCATTGTTGTAACTCCTGACAGTCCATCAATTGATTTAATTATTTATGGTCTGGAGAAAACAATTCGCGGAAATCATGAGCGGGCTCGAATGACCTTTATTGATTTTCTTTATTATTGGCACGAAAGGATATTTAAACAGGTTAAGCGGAAACCACGTCCTAATCACTAGTTAATCAGGTTTGAAAATTAAAGGCATTCATTATTTCGGGCTTCATTTTGCCTTTTTCAGGAGGTTGCCATGTCGGTTAAGTCAATAAAACTGGAGAGCGGAATTAGTGATCCGGACTTTATGGAAATAAACACCAATGCACGGAAAAGCGAACGTGCTCACCTTCTTGGTCTGCTGCGTATTTTTATGAGCCAACTGAAAAAGGAAAGTGCCACTCAGGAAGAAATTCATTTATCAGTCGAGCGGTGGATCAGCAACCGCGAATTAATCATCAGTGAGGATAAAAGCTTATGAACAACATCATGTTAGATATTCGCGCTCTGGGTAAATCTCCAGATTCTCCGGTGTTTGCTATTGAGTGCGTTTTTTTCGAACCATCAACGGGGAAGATTGGCCCGCAATATTACCGTGCAATTGATATCAGAACCGTGGGCGGTATTTACCCTGAAACGGTTTTACAGCTCATGAAGGGGGATGCCGAACAACGTGCTGAGGTTATCAATGCTACCTGTCGAGAGATTGATGCTGTCAGTGGCGTCTGTCGTTTTATCAAAGACAATGCCTCAAAACACGAAAAGCTCATTTGCTGGTCAGCCGGAGACTCAGCAGACGTTACTACGCTCGCGTATGCTCTTTCCCGCCATGGTCTTGGTCCATCATTACCGTATTTCGACATTCGCTACCTATCAACATTGATTCATATCGCTGGCGTTACCGGATACGTCCCGCATCCGCGCCGTTCTACAGCGACTTATATGCTGACAGATGCTGTTTATCGCGCCGAGCAGGTTTGCGAGATCTGGCAGCGCCTGACTTCTCCACACCTCGAATCGTTGTGAGTTTGAAAATGATTAAGTCACCTCTGAAATGGGCGGGTGGAAAAGCTCGCGTTATGCCGCAACTGCTGGAGCATTTGCCAAAAGCTGATTGTCTGATTGAGCCATTCGTTGGTAGCGGAACCGTATTTATGAATACGGAATACCGTCACTATGTGCTTTGCGATAGCAATCTGAATCTGATCAACTTCTTCCGTCAACTAACAGGCCGACCAGAGGACACAATTTCTGCCTGTCGCTGGATATTTAGCGGCGGGAATAATGCCGAGGAATTTTATAAGCGGCGAGCTGAATTCAATTCTCTGACCCAAAAAGCGGACTTAGATCCGGATGCTGCGTTGCTTCATGCTGCGTATTTTTTGTACCTGAATCGCCATACGTACAACGGTCTTTATCGCGAAAATCTGAAGGGGGAATTTAACTCGCCCTTTGGAAAATATGCCGAGCCTTACTTCCCTGAAAATGAAATGCGTTTGTTTGCTGAAAAGGCCAATGACACAAAAGCGCTTTTCTATCATGGCGACTTTCGCGATTCAATCCCGGGCACTATGCGGCTGGCGCATGACGCAGTTATTTATTGCGACCCCCCATACATACCGGCCAGCAAAACAGCCAGTTTCACCACCTACGGCAAGCCGTTTACCCTCGATGATCATCGCGCCCTGGTTGCAGCCCTGCTCAATGTTAATCACCAGTATGGTCATCGCGCGGTGATATCCAACAGCGACACGCCTGAAACTCGCGAAATTTATTCCGCCTTCAACCTTCACTCCCTGAGTGTCCGCCGCTCTGTAAGCGCCAAAAGCCGCGATATGGCTGGCGAGGTTATTGGCGTTCTTCGCGTGTGTGATGGCTGCGATAGTGCTGGCGGTGGCCGCTGCCCGGATTGTGGACCGGTAATGGGGAATGCAACTTACGGCGAGATGTTTTTAGGCTTCGACCCTGCCAAGGGCTGTGAAACGCAGGAGCCTTTCTGATGACCATCAAAAAGACTCATACGGGCATCGTTATTACCAAAGATGGCCCGCAGCGCAAGAAGTTGCACCAGACGGAATCCATGTGGGTAGTCGGTAAAACAGAGTGCTACCGGAAAGACACTGGCAAACGTCACTTTGCCGAACGTACCCGCCGTCGACTGCTGCTTGATTCAATCGAAGAGATTCGGGAGGTCGCCACCCGATGAACACAGTTGATGCAGTGATTACTCGCGTGCTCGACGTTCGCCCATATCGCCATTTCTGGATCGTGGAGGTGGAGGTGTTGAGTTGGGGCAGGTACAGCAGCACGACCATTATCCGTGATACCGAAAAAGACGCCAGGCAGGTTAAGCCAGGCGCCACCGTGACAATTTAGGGGCCGCGCGATGCATCTGAAACGAAGAGGAACACCAGGAAAAGCACCAAAGCATGTTCGGGCATGGACTCCGGAAGAAGACCAAATGCTTATTTTGCTATATGCGGAATTTAGTGCGGCTGAAGTTGCACGCCAGATAGGAAGGCCTCTTGGTGGTGTTGAGCGTCGTATTACAACACTCAGGAAGAGCAATCCAGGTCTCCTGGCAAAGCAGCGACCATTCACTTTGGAAGAAGAACATTTCATACGGCAGAACTGTAAAACAATGACGGTTAAACAGGTGGCTGAGTCTCTTCACCGGAAGCGTGGAGATGTGATCCAAAAAGCACTGCGTATGAAGATCAGTTTTTTTAAATGTGGGGATGCGCATCACAGCACTCGTATTTCAGATGCTGATGTACAGCTAATCAGGGAATTACGGGATGACGAACATGGAGCGAGACTGACGTTTGCCGAGATCGCAGAAAAATTCGACATAACTGAGCATGCAGCATGGCGGATTTATAATTACCGCCTTACGGCTGCTGACTGTGTTTCCCGTGAGCTGGTATCTAAATGAGCGATTTCATCCCACTGACATGGGAATGGAACGCCAAAAGGCAAGCAGTTAATCCATCCCTGGTTGAAGAGTCAGCGATCGAATACATCACTCCAAAAGGCGAACGCAAGGCGCTCGCCTATGGTGATCTGGTTGATGCTGTCTACCGTGCTCCTATGCGCCCGCGCGAGGGCGATGCGCGTGAAGCATTTGATCGCAATGGCCGCGCTAACTACCTCCGCCGTCGGGTGCAAACGCTCCCGGCGTTTATCCGTAAGCGCTTCTCGCAGCACCTTGAAAACCTCGAGCGCAGCAAGCCAAAAGACGTCGTGCGCTGGCTGTTCGGTACGTTTGAGAGGCATGTTTTACGCCGTGTTGATGCGGTTAACGAGCAATACCTCCCACAAAGTACGCTCCCCGCGCTTCTTCTTCCGCTGCGTGATGAATTTCACCTGCTGCCGTGGGCGGACAAAAAGCGCCTGAAAAGACTGGCGTATAAGCTTGCGAACTTGATGAAAAGCGAGTTTATGCGCGAGTTTGATTTTCAGTATGAACAAACATCCGATCTCGAGTTTTCGTCGATTTACGCATACGGGGCTATAGCGAGCAAGTCGGCGATGCTCAATATCGCGATCCCAGGATGGGCGCGTTATTGCGATGAAGAGCTGGACGCCGACGAGGCACTGCGTGCCGCTGGCAGACTTCATTCCGAAAAATGGTGGCTTAACAAAATCCGTCGCATCCATGACTGCTGGCGCGAACATCTAATGATCACGACCGGCTACGTCAGCAAAGTGGCTTCACCATATTGCTCCGATCCCTGCTTCAGGGAATGGGTGGCTCAGAAAAAAGCGAACTTCGAATTCCTTCAGGCGATGGAACTGGAAGACCAGGACACTGGCGAGCGCAGCTCATTACTGGATAAGGTGATGGGTAGTGTTTCCAACCCGAAGATCGCGCGGCATGAGCTGATGGTGCGCATGCGCGGGTTTGAGGATATGGCGAATGAAATGGGGCTGGTTGGCATGTTCTACACGCTGACAGCGCCGTCGCGTTACCACTCAACACATGTCCAGTCAGGCAGACGAAACGATAAGTACCAGCACGCCAGCCCGCGTCAGACGCAAAAATACCTTTGCAAAGTCTGGGCGCGCGTCAGAGCCAAATGGAGTCGCGAAGGTATTCGCACGTTTGGTTTTCGTGTTGCAGAGCCTCACCACGATGGAACCCCTCACTGGCATCTGTTGCTCTTCCTCCGTCCTGAAGAAGTAGAGTATGCAACAGCCATTTTCCGCAAACACGCCATGAAAGAGGACGGTAACGAGAAAGGTGCTTCAGAGCACCGTTTTACCGTTATGCCGATGGACGAGCAATTTGGGTCTGCAACAGGCTATATCGCGAAATATATCTCGAAAAATATCGATGGCTACGGCATGGATGGTGAAGTGGATCTTGAGTCAGGCCAGCCGGTCAGGGAGATGGCAAAGCGTGTACGCGCCTGGGCTTCACGCTGGAACATCCGCCAGTTTCAGCAGATTGGCGGTGCTCCTGTTACCACCTGGCGCGAATTGCGCCGGTTAGGTAGTCGCGAGCTGGTATTACATCCAGAACTGGAAGCGGCACGGGCAGCAGCCGATGCGCCAGATTGGCCAGGATACACCAACGCTCAGGGCGGGCCATTTGTCGCGCGCGATTGCCTGCGCGTTCGGCTTAACTATGAATTCACCGAAAACGGCAATGATTATGGTGACACGGTCGCCAAAATTACTGGCGTTTATTGCCCTTATACGGGCAGCGAATCAGTCATTTTCACCCGCACCACCGATTACAAGATTGTGCCGAAGCGTAAGCCGTCGCCGGTCGAGATTTTGACCTTAGAAGGCCGCGCAGCGGCCCCTCGGAGTTCTGTCAATAACTGTACGGGGCGCTCCGGAACGGACGAAAAACCACCGTTAAAAGTAGCGGTGCCAGTTGGTACCACACCGTCAAAACCGACGATGCATGCCGGTATTGATCACCCGGACAGTCAGATGACAGAACTTCCGCTGAATATCGAAGATTTGCGCCGATATTCGCGCCAGCAGCGGCAGGAAATCACCAGCAGACTGAAAAACTTTGGCCGCGAAAGCTCAGATCATGCCTTCGAGCGTACCGCGCGCGGCCTGCGCACGTCTGTTGATGATGAAACTGCGTTGGCGTGGGGGCCAAAAGTGGTCGCTGCGAAAGATATGAGCCTGACACCAGAAGAGGCAGAACAGCGCTGGCGGCAACAGCTGCGGACTGAAGCGGAGCGGCGTGCGGATAACTATGCCGCCGCAGTTGCGGAATACCAGAAGAAAAAAGCCGAAGCGGCACTGCGGCAGGTACAGCAAAGAGATGCTGCGAAACAAAGCGGAGTTAGCGAGGAAACCATCGCCAGCATCAGCGCGCAGCTGCGTAGTTGCAGGATTTTCGTCAGCGATGAAGTTGTGAGGTCGATTGCTGGCGGTGCCCGCGTTCGCCAAGGTGGCGGACTGATTGCCATGAATAATGGCAGGTTGCAGGAAGTAAAGGCATGGTGTGCCGGTGAGAAAGATAAACCAACGTCCGAATATGTAGCGGTGTATGATCTGCTTATACGCTGGAGGAAAGCTTGTAGACAGAAATAGATTAGCGTTTAAAGGGGAATTATTTATCTATTGACGTTTATTAGTATCCTTCTTAAAGTGTATCCGTTAGAAGTGTGGCAAGACTGTTTCTTAGGGGATTTAATACAATGGAATTAAAAAATAAGAAAAAAATCACCTTTGCATGGTGGAACACAAGTATGTCTCCACACTCGAAAGAAAATACCGCTAGTGATGAACATAAAGATTATGTTGCTCTGACATTGTTACGTCTGATTCAAACTAAAGATGTCGATGTGTTATGTTTATGCGAAGTGTCTAAAGATGACGTATTGTTAATTTGGAAGTATTTATCTCTACTTGGTTTTTCTGTATATGATGGAACAATAAAGGACGGGAGAAAGAAATTCGATTTGTGTGTGTTTTATAAATCGAATTTACTTGATTTTGCTAATTCTGAAATAATTAGCAAGCCGTATATTTCAAATAACATTTATGCTGGCCAAGAAATTGATTTCGTCATAAAGGAAACAGGCGAGCCAATTACTTTGTATTTGGTTCATTGGTCAAGTAGGCTATATGACCATGAGGATTCCGCAAAAAAACACTATGTGAGTGCAGCTTTAAGGGATGCAGTTTTTGCCAGTATTGAACAAAGAAAAATAAAAAATGTGATTATCCTTGGAGACTTTAATGAAGAACCATTTAATAAAAGTTTAACTGACATATTGTGCGCTTCAAGAGATATCAATTTAGTGAAGAAATCTCCTAGGCTTTTGTATAATCCATTCTGGAGACATTTAGTTAATGGTAGGATGTTTCCTGAGCATAAAGAGTTTGAAGGATGTGGTACATACTACTATAAGGGTGACGAGATTCATCGTTGGAGAACGTTTGATCAGATAATATTTTCGTCTAGCTTTGTTAGAGATGGTGATTGGTTTTTGAATGAGGCTAATACTGAGATATTTTATGATGAAACGTTTATTAAGTTTATTTACAACTCAAAGTCAAAATTTGATCATTTGCCAGTAATATCAACAATAGAGAGGTGCTAACATGAAGGATTTTAAAGATTCATTGCTGGCAGGAATTGCGGCGGCAAGAAAAGCTGAAAATAACAGAAGTGAAATAAGTTTGGTGCTTGCTAATTTGAATAGTCAAGTGAAAGAAATAAGCCAAAACAAAGCAATTTTTTCACGTGGTAATTTTATTCGGAGGCAAGAAAATAATGCAGCCCAGGCTTTTGTAAATCTAGCGCAGCAACTTACTATGAGTCACGCTACTAAAACATATGAAGGACTTGGTATTTATGACAGCGAAGGTAAAAACGGTATTGTTATTGCTGAGTGGACAGAAGATGATTCTGGATATCCTTGTATAGTTAGCTGTGGTGGGGAAAAATTGGTTTGCTCAAATAAAACTGAGCTAGAGAATGCTTTGTCGTACGTCTTGAGATCAGTTAAAACTGGTGAGGCAATTCTAACTCAGATTGAACGATTTGATAAAAAAGCAAAACCTAAGGATGCTGATCCTGCTTAGATCGTTCTTTTAGGAGCGGTAGTCTATACAGGTGGGGTATAGATTTTATTTGAGTATGTATTGCATAAAAACGCACAAATTTGCACAATTTTTGAAACGTCCTTTTTGCTACACCCCGTCAGCGTTGGCGGGGCCTGGACGTCCTGCACAAAGTGCACAAAAAGAGGTCGGTTTAGCGCGCAGGCGAGGCGGGGGAGCAAGCGCGCGCAAAGGGGGGCAGGCAGGGGGGGCATATCCTTCGCCATTCGCCGCCTGCTGGGCGCTCATGTTGATGGTTGAGACGAAGCGGCAGCACGAGAAAAGTCGCGCCAGAAGCCCGCAGGCTGCGTCTGGTAGGGGGAGTGATTTATTTGTGTTTCGTGAGTGTCTAATATGGCCGGAAATGATGGTGCTGCGGGTGGTACCGCACCGCCAGAAATGACGATGCGGCCAGGAGATCACTTCGTGGGTTCAAGCAATGCGTAAGGGTTGAAGCGAATCACCTCCTCACCCAGCCAGTCGTTAACATGCTTCATGGCTTCCATGTAGGGTGTCAGCTCGTTGACGGCGAACACGCGGGCCGCTTTCTCAATATCACCGAATGAACCGTTCCCTTCCGGAATGGCGCCCATCAGTTGCGGCGGTACCCGGTGCGCTGCCAGCATGTCATCGCGGGTGGAAGACTTCACCCCCACAAACTCATCCTTAGCCGATATCTGGCTGAATGGCAGTATTTGCACGGAGTCTTTGCCGCCGTTAGGTGCGTGCAGGAGGATGTTCTTAAACGCACCGCCGCGCCGGGTATCCGTCAGCGTCTTTTTGAGCTTATCAAGGCTCTCCTGGTCGGCCATCGCGCTGTTAACGTAGACGATGCAGCCAGCGTGTGAGCCGTTGTCGTAGTAGAGCTTTCTGAACTTGTCAGCAGAATGGGCCAGGTTTGCAGACAGCAGGCCAGCGAAATACTCAGGCATGCCGTATATTTCCTGGTGAATATCCGGGCTGAGAACGTGGCATACCGAGCCCGTTGAAAACATGTGATCCTGTAGCCCGGCCTGAATAAACCAGTAAGTGTCCAGGTCAGAACCACGGCGTGTGTATTTCGCCAGCGAGTGACGAAAGCCAAAGGAACCACCAAGCCGGTTTTTTCGCATCTCAAGATAGCCATTCCCGAAGACAAACCAGTCCAGCGCGAAGGCGGAGAACACCTGGCGGGAAAGAAGTTTGTGCGGGACAAAGCATCCGGCAAGGACGTTGCGCTTGAAATAAAGCGCCGACTGGTGCCAGCTCGCATAGCCAAACTGACGGGCGAGGCCATACCAGTCAATGGGGGTTTCGTAGTATCGCCCGTTGTCTGCGCAATACATGTTATCAAGCAGGTCGCTGGCACCACTCACCGGCCATGGACCGTCGAAGGTGAATGAGTTCAGCTCCGGTGACGCTTTCAGTGAGGCGGCGAGATCTGCCTGCTCCCTGGCATACTTCCTGCCGCGTGTGGGTCTTTGTTTGCTCAAGGTTAATACTCCGTAACTGTCATACTGCTGCCGCCTTCTTGTCCCAGCGGTTCGTTAATGGTGGCAAGCATCGTCGCCCATGCGAGATCGCCATGACTGACGCCGCGAGAGCGGTCCGTGTCGTAAGTGACAACACCGCCAGGGGTAACGATCTTGCGGACAGAGTTGAATGCACCAACCAGGTCAAGCTCACCACGATCAAACTCCCAGCGCCCGCCACGAATCAGCTGTTGCATCTTCAGCACGAGCATTCGTTTGCTGGACGGTGAGAACTGGTAACAAACCGCTGCCGGGAAATGCTTTTTAACCAGCTGATAAACCGCTTCACCAATACCGGTGCCATCGATCCCAATGTGCTGAACGTTGTACCGGGTGAGCATGCTGATAATGAGATTGGCCTGCTCTTCGAACTCCATACCTCGTATGCGTAGTGTCTCAATCGTGCGGAACTTGCCGCCGGGCACCATCGGCACAGCGTTAACGGATATGGCTCCACTGTCCCCCTTGCCGCTGGCACCGTTCGGGTCGTAGCCAATCCAGACGGGACGATCAGCCATAGGGCGGGCCGCATATGGCCGCCAGTCGGGCCAGTCGTCATAACCATCAGCACCGCATGCCAGTAGCCTGTTATAGTCAAAGGCGCTTTCACCGCTTTTGATGAACTGGCATCCGTACAGGTTGTCGTACTCTTCCGGGCTGTTCTCTTCCCGGATTTCGTCGATATCAGTCAGATCCCATCCATGGTCGATAGCATCCTGCAACGTGACAATCTGCCTCCAGATCTTGTCCGGGCACATCAGGCCGCTGTTAAGTGTTTTCCAGGATGTATCAAACTCAATGCGCTTGCCATGGCTGCGACCTTTGTTAAATGCTTCACCTGTCCAGAATGGATAAGCCTCATGGCTTTCGGCTGAAGGGGTGGAGAAATAGGTACGCGTAAGGCCTTTTAGCGTTGCCATGGCGCCCGCGACTTTTTTCAGGTTGGCAAACTGGCCTACCCAAAAGAATTCGTCGAAATACAGGTTGCCCGTGTATGACTGAGCGGTAGCCGCTGACGTGCCAAGAAAATGCAGCTCGGCGCCGTTGAACAGCTGGATCATGTCGCCGCCCTTAAGCTCTACATCTACTTCTTCAGCGGCCGAGCGAATGAAACTTCGAAACTGGTACGCCTGGCGGCGGCTTGCCGATAAAAAGATTTGGTTGCGCTGATGCTTATATTTCACATCCTCAGACAGGGCGCGCACCAGAGCTTCACGTGCGAAATACCACGTCGCGCCAACCTGACGGCTTTTCAGGATCATGCGGTTGCGCCAGTGGTGATTGTCATACCACCCTTTCTGGTGCCAGTGCAGAGAACCGAGAATGTTCTCCCGCAGCGCGGCAATCTGCGACTCTGAGAAATAGTTTTGTTTTTTGCGGATCTTTTTCTTCGGCTGGGTGGCTGCTGTGCCGTTATCCAGCTTTTTCAGCTGACGGGTGAGCAGGTCAATCTCTTTGAAATCACCGCCGGTCTTTTTGTCTTTACCAGTGAGCTGAATTAGCCTGGCATCAATGGATGTTGTCACGCGCTGGATCGGCGGTGTGGCGTCCCATTCATCTCGCTTTTTCCATGAGTAAACCGTGTTCTGGTTGATCCCCATCAGGCGTGCGATCTCTGCTGGCGGGTAGCCCTGCCAGTAAAGCTGTCGTGCACGCTGCATGATGAATGCTTCTTCAATCGCCATTAATCCTCCTCTCTTCCTGCCGGGGAGATTAACCCGCGCGCGCGTACCCTTGCGCTCGCTTTAGGTTGTAGTGCTCCGCTCACAACAACAACGCGTTGAGGGGGGATACGTCCCCCTGCCATCATCTCCGGGAACTCAGAAAACAAGCGAGTAAACGAACATGGCAGGCACAGCAAAACCACGTAAGAAGTTTCGCGTGGCCGTCTCCGGAAATACCGTTGACGGGCGCGAAATTCAACCGCAGCACCTTCGCGATGCGGCAGCAAATTACAACCCTGAGGTGTATGGCGCACGGGTCAACATTGAGCACTATCTCTCTATGTTCCCGAACAGCGATTTTGGCGCGATGGGGGATGTGGTAGCCCTCAGCACCGAAGACATCACCGAAGGTGCACTGGCGGGGCGCACCGCGCTTTATGCCGAAATCGAACCATCCGAGCGCATGGTGCAGATGACCGACAAAGGGCAAAAAGTCTATTCCAGTATTGAGCTGCATCCGCAGTTTGCCCTCAACGGCAAAGCCTATGTTGTCGGGCTGGCAATGACCGATACCCCGGCGAGCCTGGGTACTGAGCGTCTTAAATTTGCCTCACAGCAGCGTGCATCGGTGATGGCCTTCAATAACCAGCAGGGTGAGGCGCCGATGTTCACCGAAGCGCTTGAAGCAGAGGTGATCGAGCTGACCGCCCAGCGCAGCGATGAAGGTGCTAAGTGGTTTAATCGCGTGATGAGCATTATTGGCAAAGGTCAGAAAACGGACGATCAGCGCTTCAGTCAGATGCATCAGGTCGTTGAGGCCGTGGCGCAATCGCAATCCGAGCAAATTGATCGCTTCAGTGCCGCAGAGCAGGAGCGCCAGGAGGATAAGGCCGCTATCCAGAAGCTGACCACTGAGCTTGCGGAGCTGCGCCAGAAGCTGGTGATCACTGAAGCTTCCTTCAGTCAGCGACCACCTGCGAACGGCGGCGCCAACGCGCAGCTGGCTGATTACTGATATCCACTACGAGAGCAGAAAACATGGAAAACAATACCCGCCAGCTGTTTGATCAGTACATTGCGCAACAGGCGCGATTAAACGGCGTATCGACTGCAGCAGTCGCTGCGAAATTTGCGGTAGACCCTGCGCGTCAGCAGCGCATGGAGCAGGCCGCACAGGAGAGTGATTCTTTCCTGAGCAAAATTAACGTGTTTGGCGTTAATCAGCAGATTGGTCAGAAAGTGCTGATTGGCAGCAAAGGCCCGATGGCTGGCGTTAACAACAGCACCTCCAACCGTCGTAATCCAGGGGCTAACCATTCAATGGAGCCGTTTGATTACATGTGCCGCAAGGTCAACTACGACTACGGGATCAGCTATGAACAGCTTGATACCTGGGCGCATATGCCGGAATTCCAGCCCCTGATCAGCAAGGCGATGGCTCGCCAGATGTCACTTGACCGCATCATGATTGGTTTCAACGGCACAAAATACAGCGATCCATCAGACCGCGCGGCTAACCCGCTGCTGCAGGATTGTGGCATTGGCTGGCTGGAGAAAATCCGTACCGAAGCCTCACATCGCGTGATTTCCAGCGTCACGATCACCTCCCGTGATGAAGATAACAAGGTTATTGCGAAAGGGACTTACGGCAACCTGGGCGCGGCGGTGTACGACGCCAAAAACAGCCTGATGGATGAGTGGCACAAACGTAATCCTGACAACGTGGTGATCCTGGCGGGCGACCTGTTGACCACCGGCAACTTCCCGGCGATTAACGCCATGAGCCAGACCAACCCGAACACCGAAATGCTGGCCGGTCAGCTGATTGTCGCGCAGGAACGTGTCGGCAATATGCCGACCTTTATCGCGCCGTACTTCCCGGTCAATGGCGTACTGATCACGCCATTTAAAAACCTGTCCGTGTACTACCAGCGCGGTGGAATGCGCAGGACGATCAAGGAAGAGCCGGAATACAACCGTATTGCGACCTATCAGTCATCGAATGATGACTTTGTGATCGAGGACTACGGCAACGTCGCATTCATTGACGGCATTACCTTTGCCGAGGCGCCGGAAGGCGGCGCATAACCGCACACTGGCGGGCTTAGGCCCGCCGTTCATCGGGGAAGAAACAATGCTGACACCGGCACAACGACATTTTCAACGCGTCATGGCTGAGCGCCATGGCAAGGCAGATGATCTGTCAGAAACGGCGCGTACTGCGCACGAGCAAATTCTGCACCGCATGCGTATGGATATGAGTGCGCTGAAGAAAATTCAGGGCGAACAGGCAAAAGCCGCGCTTAAACGCCAGCTGCTACCCAATTACGAGGGGTGGATTGAAGGGACGCTGGAGGGAGACAGCGGGCGACAGGATGAAGTGATCACGCGCCTGATGATTTGGGCGATTGATATTCGGGATTATCCGCTGGCCGTACGCATCGGGCGGTATGTCATCGCGCACAACCTGGCAATGCCAGACCGGTTTAACCGAACGGCAGCGACAGCACTGGTCGATGAGATTTGCGATCCCATTCTGGTGCAGGTCAAGGCGGATGACAGCACTGATGTTAAGCCATATCTGGCGGTGCTCGATGAGGTCCAGGAGATCACTGAAAACAGCGATATGCCAGACGTCGTCCGGGCCAAGCTGTATAAAGCCCGCGCTTTTGCTTTGTGCAACGGCACTGCGGATGAACAGGCGACTGCGCTTGAGCTGTTGCGCCGCGCGCTGAATCTCGACTCCGGCGCCGGGGTGAAAAAGCTGATCGATAAGCTTGCCAGGCAGGTAAAAAAAGCCTCTGCGGAAAATGCATCAGGCAGTGAGCGGGCAGACCAGAGCGGAGGCGAAGAGGGCAATAATCAGGCTGCAGCAACGCCGGAAGTGACGGTGCCAGATGCCAAAAAGCCAGCCGCCAAAAACAACCCCGGAAGCACAACACGTAAAACGGCGGCCCGCAAAACAACGACGAAAAAGCCCACCGCCGATAAAAAATAACCGACTTGCGCCCCGTGCGCTGGCGGCGCGGGCGGAGATCTGCAACACATCGCGTTAGCTTTTCTCCGCCCGCTCACCGCCAACCTTTTCTGGAGACTACACGATGAGCCTAGTGGCCCCTCGCACAGTTACCCCCTCTGCGGAGGATGTGCCGGACGTGGATGACGGCGGAGAGAAAGTCACCGCCGGGGAGTTCTGGCCCGAGATAGTGCTGAGCAACGTCCGTAAGGAGATGCGAATCACCGGTGCGGTTACCACTTCGCGTTTAAAGCAGGTTGTCATTGAAGCCGTAGCCCACACAGCTGACCAGCTGAAGCAGTGGCAGGCTGAACAGATTGGGGCCGGATATGCCAGTTTGGCCGCCGTACCGGCCATGGTGATTAACGAAGAGAGCGTAAAGGTATATCGCTGGCGCCGCGCAGTTTACAGCATCTCGCGGGCCCTGCTGATCGAGACTTTCCGCGATGTTGACACCACGGGCGACGCGGGTGAGAAGCGCGCCGCCGCTCTCGCAACCCAGGCGAATGATCACTGGCGTGATGCGCGCTGGGCTATCTCGGATATTCAGGGCGTGGTCCGTAACTCTGCGGAGGCGTTCTGATGAAAGTGAAGGCATTGCAGGGCGATACAGTGGATTTGTTGTGTCAGCGTCACTACGGCATCACCCAGGGCGTGACCGAGATCGTACTGGCTGCGAATCATGCGCTGGCCGGTCAGATCTTCCTTGATGCAGGGCAGGAAGTTGAGCTGCCTGACGTCGACACCTCTGCGACAAAGGAGACTGTTCAATTATGGAGCTGATAAACCGCCTCTGGAACTGGACGGTGTACCTCTGGTCGATGCTGCTGACGGGCGTCGGCATGATGACGCAGAAGGACTGGCTGGCCTTCATTGCTGCGCTCACCGGGATCGTGGTTGCCGTGCTGGGTGAGCTCCATCGCCGCCGGATGTCGCGCATCCATGAAACCAACAATGTTCTGCTGAATGAATTGATCGATGCGATTCGGGACGATACCGAGAACCGGCAGGACGTGAAGGAGTTAATCCGGACTATCAGGGAGTCACCGCGATGAAAAGAGGAATTATTGCCTGTTCTGTTGCGGCGATTGTCTCTCTCGCAGCGGCACTCTGGCCGCAGACTCTGCGCACAAGTCCTGAAGCGCAGCTGAAGATGGCGAAATACGAGGATTGCCGAAAGACGCCGTATTACTGCCCGGCAGGTGTGCTGACCGTAGGCATGGGGTCGACCAGCAACGTGCAGAACCGCGAATACGCCGAGCGCGAGATCGCCGAGCGATGGGTGAATGACCTGTTTCGTGCTGAGAAATGCGTAAACCGCGAGTTTAATGGCGCAGCTGCACCACAACGGGTTTTCGAAGCGCTCACTGACGGCGCATTTAACGTCGGTTGTGGTGGTCTTGGCTGGTACACCAACAAAAAGGGCCAGAAGGTCAGAACAACAATCTGGCGCAATGCGCAGGATGGTAACTGGCAGGGCGTTTGCGAGCGACTCACAGACTTTGTCAACTCCGGCGGAAATCGTCTGCCGGGGCTGGTAAAGCGCCGGGAAGAGTTTCGGGACTGGTGCCTTTCAGAGCCTGAGCTGAAGGGGGCGAAATGAAAGCGCTGGGTGTATTTTCCGTTTTTATTTCCCTTCTGCTGGTCATCGCAGGCGTCAGGCTGACGCTGGAGAGCAGTAAGCGAGAGGCCGCAGAAACGGCCCTTGGAGAAGCCAACCAGAAGCTTAAGCAAACCGGTGATGTGCTGGCCGAGGTCAGGGCGTTACGTAACGACGTGAACGCAGTGGCCGCTGGTCTGAAAACACTGACTCAGAAGCGTAGCGATACAGGGGAAAAGCGCCGTGAAAATATCAAAACTGAGCTGGCCGGTGATAAATGCGCCGCTGTGCCTGTGCCTGACCGTGTGGCTGACAGCCTGTACCAGCGAGCAGCCGAAGTCAGCGCCGGTGATTATTCAGGAACCTTTACCGGAAAGCCTGACGGCAAAAACTGAAACGCCAGCACCGCCAAAACCAATGACATACGGGAGCCTCGCTCCGTGGTCCGATGCGCTGCTGGATGCGCTGGACACATGCAACGCCGATAAGGCGGGTATCAGAGAGCTGGAACTGCGGCGAATTGCCAGGGGGATAAAGTGAAAAAAGCAGAGTTGATGCGTGAAGCCCTGATAGCCGGTAACACCTGGTGTAAGGCCAACCCGGAGCAAATCACCGTCTGGGTGGAAAAAGGCAATATCGGGATTGAAGCGACCGGCGAACCGTCTTTCATGTACCTCTACACCATCAATATTCTCGCCGTGGAATTCCCCGGGGCGGTTGATGACCTGATGCTGCCGATCATGGCCTGGGCCTGGCAATATCAGCCGGATTTACTGCTGAACCCTGACAATAACCGCAAGGTGGAGTTTGACGCTGACATTATCAGTGACGACTTGGCCGATCTTCTGTTCAAGGTGCCGGTCTGGGAGCGCGTCATGGTGGAAATCGTTGACGGGAAGCCTGTCGCGAAGCACCTGAGCGAAGACCGCCCACGCATTAATGGCGGAGAGTGGGAAGTGGTATTTGGCGGAGGAGAGCTGGCATGACCGATGATGCAGCGCTGTTTCATCAACTCGATCAGGTTTTTGCAGACATCCTGTCAGCAGTGGCGCCAGCGAGCCGGTTGCGTACTGCGCGCGGAATAGCGACTACATTACGTCGTAGCCAGAGCCAGCGCATCGGGAAGCAGACAGCTCCGGATGGCACGAAATACCAGAAGCGTCATCGCCGCGTCTTACGCTCCCAGGCTGGGATCGGGTTTGTCTGGCAAGGTGAGGAGCGTCGCCTGCGGAACTGGCGGGCAACCCGTGGACGCATGCTTACAGGCTTTGATGAGGGGAAAGGGGCCGTTCGCTCGTTCTATCGCTCTGATATTGAGCGTTATCTTGATATCAGTTTCAGCGAGACGCGCCGTGATACCACGAAAAGCGATCCTATGTTTCGCCGACTGCGCACAACCCGTTTTCTGAAAGCAAGAGCAACTTCTGAGGGGGCTGTAGTTGGTTTTTCGGGCGCAACTGCCCGCATCGCCCGCGTTCACCAGTACGGGCTACGGGACAGGGTTAACGACAGTGGCGCGATGGCCAGCTACCCGCGCCGTGAGTTGCTCGGCCTGAGCAAGGCGGACCGCATGGCTATAGCCCGACAGGTCATTGATTCTCTGGGGGTTAGCTGATGGATCTGGCTGAAGTCATTCGCCTGCTGGAAAACATCGTTCGCACCGGTACGGTGACGGAGATAGACGAGGAAAAGTGGCGGGTAAGGGTAAAAAGCGGAGAGCTGGATTCGACCTGGCTGCGCTGGAATGCACAGCGTGCAGGCGCTTTCAGCATCTGGGTACCGCCGTCTGTTGGCGAGCAGGTATGGTTCCTTTGCCTTGGGGGTAACACTACCGCTGCGATCATCGGGGGAAGTCTTTACAGCAACGACAATCCGGCGCCAGGCACATCGGCAAAAGAAATGATCGTAACCGCCCCGGATGGCGCGAAGTTTCGCTATGACGCAGAGGCAGGGGCTTTGCAGGTCAGCGGCATCAAATCAGCAACGATCGAGGCGTCGGTTAAAGTCTTGCTGAAAACGCCGCTGGTCGAGTGTACCGAGATGCTGAAAACCAAAAATTTCACCGTTACGGAAGGCGGGAAAATGCAGGGGGACTTTACGCACACTGGCGGTGCGTTCATCTCAAACGGTGTCCAGATTGATGATCATGGTCATGGTGCCGTGCAGCGTGGTGGAAGCTGGACGGAGGGCACGAAATGACGGTGCGCTATACCGGGATGAATCCTGATGGCACGGGAACGCTGACGGATGCCGCCCACGTGTGGCAGTCAGCCAGCGACATTCTTAACACCCCGATTGGATCGCGGGTCATGCGCCGTGACTACGGCTCTCTCGTTCCTGATCTGATTGATGGTCCGCAAAACGACGTTACACGCATGCAGCTGATGAGCGCGGTGGTTATTGCACTGGCGACATGGGAGCCGCGGATCACGCTGAGCATCGTGGATGTACGTTATTCGCAGTCCGGAGCAGTGGAGGCGGGATTGTCAGGGGCTCTGACGGAATCTATGGAACAGCAGACGACAACCTTAACACTCAGGAAAAGCAGCAATGGCAACAGTTGATTTGGCGCAGCTACCGCCGCCGCAAATTATTGAGGTGCTGGATTTTGAAGTGATTCTGGCGGATGTCAAAGCCGTCATGATCGCGGCTTTCCCTGATGAACAACAGACCTCTGTTGCCGCAGCGTTAAAACTTGAGTCTGAACCCCTGACCATACTGGCGCAGGTGATTGCCTACCGGGAATTAATGCTGCGCCAGCGAATCAATGAGGGTGCTGCGGCCTGCATGTTGAGCCATTCCGTCTCCACCGATCTTGATAACCTTGCGGGTAACCTGAACACCGAGCGCCTGGTTCGCATTCCGGCTACCGAAACCACCGATGCAGAGATGGAAAGCGATACCGCACTGCGTCTGCGTGCGCAATCCGCTTTTGAAGGGCTGAGCGTTGCTGGCCCTACCGGGGCATACGAATATTTTGCGAAGAGTGCCAGCGGTAAAGTTGCTGATGCCAGGGCAACCAGCCCTTCTCCCGCTGTCGTCGTCGTGTCCATTCTGTCTACCGAAGGAGATGGCACGGCGAGCGACGAGCTGATCGCAACAGTAAACGACACGCTCTCAGCGGATGATAAGCGGCCTGTCGCCGACCGGCTAACCGTCCAGTCAGCGGAGATTGTGAATTATGAAATTGACGCTCTGCTTTATCTCTATCCGGGGCCGGAATCTGAGCCGATCCTGAGTGCGGCAGATGATGCACTGCGGACATGGCTGGGAGCGCAGGGGAAAATCGGTCGCGATGTTGCGCGTTCGGCCATTATGGCCGCTCTGCATGTGCAGGGGGTGCAGCGCGTAGTCTTGCTGAATCCTCAGGAAGATATCGTGATCGATGATACCCAGGCGGCACGATGTATTTCGCACACCATCAGCGTAGGGGGAACGGATGAATAACAGCCTCCTGTCGCCTTCAGCCAGCACCTTCATGCGGAATGTGGAGAAACCGACAGCGCGGATCAGCGGTATTCCTGTCGACCTTCGAAAACTCTGGAATCCGGATGAATGCCCCGTGGAGTTTTTACCCTATCTGGCCTGGGCGTTGTCTGTTGATCGCTGGGATAAGCGCTGGTCTGAACAGACCAAGAGGCAGGTAATCAAAGCCTCCTGGCTTGTCCATCGCCACAAAGGCACGATTTCAGCGCTGAGGCGCGTTGTTGAACCTTTCGGCTATTTGCTGAGGGTGATTGAGTGGTGGCAGAACGGCGAGGAGCCGGGCACTTTCCGGCTTGAAATTGGCATTCAGGATGAGGGAATCACCGAGGAAACTTATCGGGAGCTTGAGCGCCTGATCGACGATGCAAAACCCACAAGCCGTCACCTCACCGGCCTTTCGCTTTCGCTTCAGTCTCAGGGTTATATCGAGATAGGGGCGGGGTGTTACGTGGGCGATACGCTGACGGTATATCCCTATTTTCCCGAAACTATCGCTGTGGGTGGCAATGACTACACCGGCGCAGCAATCCATTTAATTGATACCGTGGAGATCGCAAGTGGCGACTAAATATCTTGCCCTGTTGACCAATATCGGGGCGGCAAAACTGGCAAAAGCCACGGCTTTGGGTACGAAAGTTGAGATTACCCAGTTGGCCGTTGGTGATGGCAATGGTGTTCTGCCTACACCGAATCCGGCACAGACTGCCCTCGTACATGAGTTACGTCGCGCCCCTCTGAATATGCTGATGGTGGACCCGGCGAACGCCAGCCAGATCATTGCGGAACAGGTCATACCGGAAGACGTCGGCGGGTGGTGGATTCGTGAGATCGGCCTTTTCGATAAAGATGGCGATATGGTGGCGATTGCCAATTGCGCTGAAACCTATAAGCCTCAGTTGCAGGAGGGGAGCGGGCGCGTTCAGGTTATTCGCGTGATCCTGATTGTCAGCAGCACCGAAGCCGTTACGTTGAAGATTGATCCGGCTGTTGTACTGGCAACACGCCAGTATGTTGACAGCCAGCTGCGGATGCATGAGCAGTCACGTAATCACCCGGATGCGTCAACGACAGAGAAAGGTTTTGTGCAGCTCAGCAGCAGTGTGACCAGTGACAGCGAATCGCAGGCGGCAACATCGAAGGCCGTTAAAATTGCGATGGATAACGGGGGCGCACGGCTGGCAAAAGATCGCAACCTGTCGGACTTACCCAATGCTGCATTAGCACGGCAGAATTTAGAGCTGGGTGACAGCTCGACGCGAAATGTTGGAACAACGGCTGGATCGGTAGCCTCGGGGGATGATGCTCGAATTACCGGGGCGATGCAGAAAAGCCAAAACGGCGGGGATATTCCTGACGTGGCGAAGTTTCTCCAAAACCTTGGTTTGGGAGCAGGAGCGCCCGCAATAGGAATTCCGTTCTTCTGGCCGTCTGCGGTGATGCCTAATACGGTGATAGATGAATGGTCAGATATGGTGTTTTTGAAATTCAATAACTCGACA
>NZ_JANEWI010000031.1:0-60894 GCF_028069775.1 Citrobacter sp. Igbk 17
TGACATTAAATATTCTATTGCAGATATTACTCAAACTTAAAAAGTAGCGAGAGTAATTCTTCCTTGCAGAAATATAATCTGCGATGAAGGTTTTTTGAGAATAAACCTGGTATAGATAATGAAAAAGTTAATCATGATAGCTGTGATGGGCGGGGTTCTGGCGGGTTGTTCTACCGAGGCTTCTCGCATGAATGACTGTGAGAACAAAGGTGTCAGCCGCGACGCATGCTACGTTGCTGAGCAGAATCGTCAGGCTACAATCAATGCTGCAGCGGAAAAACAGGCTATGGAAAATGCACAGAGCCTGTACAGCACAAATGACGGTAATTCCAGTCATCACCATAATCACAATAAATATTAAGGTTTTCCTCATGAAGAAATTAATTATTATCGCTGCGCTGGTGGCATCATCTGTTGCCCCTGCACATGCTATTAGCGAGGCTTATCGTCGTCAGTTACAACATGACCATAAAACCATGGTTAGTGAAGCGAATGCTCCAGTTAACACCAGTACGGTAAAACCCATACATGTGAAGAAACTGGGGGTTGATTTTAAACGTGGCACCGATGGTATCGCCTACATTAATGGTAGCCCGGCAGCAAATGATGAAAATAATGCAGATGCGCAAACCTATAGTGCAGGCTTGATTTCGGTTATTGTGTATAAGAACGGGAAAATAAACGCCATGAAAGAAGGTAAATATGTAGGCCGTTTAAAATAATCTCTGCACAGCTAACAAGTCATCTGTCTAAGCCCGGGAATAAATACTTTTCCCGGGTTTTTTATTGCATCTGATTAACGACGAACCCTCCAAATGAGGATGGTGCAATTTGTGCACCATCACAGGACACATCCCCCATGTTTTGCTTTACTGTGGTGCATGTACTCAGGGGGGAACTATGACAGTAAAACAGGTGATGTTTACCGAGCAGGTTTCGCTTCCTGCGATAGGGCAGGGAACATGGGACATGGGGGAGGATCCCTGCCGTCGTCATGATGAAGTCTCGGCGTTGCAGGCTGGCCTGGATCTGGGGCTGCGTCTGATTGATACGGCTGAAATGTATGCTGATGGTGCAGCAGAAGAAATTGTTGGCGAAGCTTTAGCGGGTCGGCGCGATGGTGCATTTTTGGTTTCAAAAGTTTATCCATGGAATGCTGGTGGCCAGAAAGCGATTGCTGCCTGTGAAGGCAGTCTGCGCCGGCTGAAAACCGACTATCTGGATCTCTATTTGCTGCACTGGACGGGGGACTTTACTTATGAAGAAACCGTCAGCGCCATGGAAAAACTCATCGCACAGGGGAAAATTCGTCGGTGGGGTGTTTCAAATCTCGATTATGACGAGATGCAGGCGCTATGGCAGGTTGCGGGTGGACAGCAATGCGCCACTAACCAGGTGCTATATCATTTAGCGTCGCGCGGCATTGAATATGACTTGCTGCCATGGTGTCAGCAACAGCAGATACCGGTTATGGCCTATAGCCCGTTGGCACAGGCAGGACGGTTGCGCAGTGGTCTGTTCACTCATTCGGTGATTAACGACATTGCACGTGCACATGATGCCAGTGCCGCCCAGATCCTGCTGGCATGGGTCATTCGTCAACCGGGTGTGATCGCGATTCCAAAAGCGGCGAGTGTGGCGCACGTCGAACAGAATGCGGCTGCGTTAGAGATAACGCTTTCTGCTGATGAGTTAAGGTTATTAGATAAGGCCTGGCCTGCTCCAGCAGGCAAAACAGCGCTGGATATGGCCTGATAGCGATGTTTACTTCTCTTATCCGGCCTATGCAATGCGTCGGTAGGCCGGATAAGTCGCCATCAGGCAACAGGCAAAATCTTATCGTTTCGCAACACGAATAGTTTGCGCCAGACGAGAAGGTTTCTCTTCGGTGGTTTTCTGCGGTGCGGTTGCGTACGCTGTTTCTACGCAAACAAACGTTTTGTAGCCATCGTCCGGCATGTCACCCATGCTGACCGACAGCGCCGGACCCGGGTTCCAACCCACAACGTTCAGATGGTGGTGGTGCACGACATCGATATTACGCTTGAGCGAACCATCATGGATGACGCTGCATGCTTCCGGGTTCAGATAAACGCGGTCAGTACGATCCGGGAAGGTCTGGATACCATCGGCCAGCATATCTTCTTTTGCATCGTTCACTTTATCGATCAGGCGGTCGCCAAGACCACTGACTTTCACTGCGGCAATATCACCTACGTTGAAGTAGGTATGCAGTGCGGAGGTAGTTTCAAACTCGCCGTGTGCTTCCAACTCGATTTCACAGGTTGCGCCGACTTTAAAGCGGGCAAGCAGGGTAAAGTCGTGTGGCCAAAGCTGACGCGTTTCAGCGTTGCTTTGCAGCTCAAACGTCAGAACCACGCCGTTGTCATCTTCGTTATGCGCCTTCAGCGTCCAGGGCAGGTTACGCGCGAAGCCGTGAGAAGGCAGACCTTGCTGAGTCGCCGGGCCAAACCACGGCCAACAAATCGGTACGCCACCCCGCAGCGCTACGCCAGTTTTAAACGGTGTGTTATTGCTTAACCAGAGAACTTCGTCCTCGCCGTTTGGTTTCCAGGACAGAAGGTGCGCGCCCTGCAGTGCGAAAGAGGCTTTAACCTGAGGGTGATCGACAACAATAACCTCCAGCTCATCAAGCTGGCGGCGGGAGAGAACAGGGGCAATTTGTTCGACTACCGGAAGTGCAAAAATTTTATTAATCATTACGCAATCCTTTCTTCAGGCAAAAAAAAGAGCGACCTGAGTCGCTCTTACAGATTACTGTCTCATCTCAACTTATTTGGAGATGTGAGCAATCAGATCCAGAACTTTGTTGGAGTAGCCAGTTTCGTTGTCGTACCAGGAAACCAGTTTCACGAAGTTGTCGTTCAGAGCGATACCTGCTTTAGCATCGAACACGGAAGTGCAAACTTCGCCGTTGAAATCGGTAGATACAACGTCGTCTTCGGTGTAACCCAGAACGCCTTTCATCGGGCCTTCGGAAGCAGCTTTGATTGCTTTCTTAATTTCTTCGTAAGAAGCAGCTTTTTCCAGACGAACGGTCAGGTCAACAACAGATACGTTCGGGGTCGGAACGCGGAACGCCATACCAGTCAGTTTGCCATTCAGTTCTGGCAGTACTTTACCTACAGCTTTAGCAGCACCGGTAGAGGACGGGATGATGTTCTGGGATGCGCCGCGGCCGCCGCGCCAGTCTTTGTGAGACGGGCCATCAACGGTTTTCTGAGTAGCGGTGGTCGCGTGAACAGTCGTCATCAGACCTTCGATGATGCCGAAGTTGTCGTTGATAACTTTGGCCAGCGGAGCCAGGCAGTTAGTGGTGCAGGAAGCGTTAGAAACGATGTCCTGGCCTTCGTATTTGTCAAAGTTAGCGCCTTTAACAAACATCGGAGTGTTGTCTTTGGAAGGACCAGTCAGAACAACTTTTTTCGCGCCAGCAGTGATGTGCTTACGAGCGGTTTCATCTGTCAGGAACAGGCCAGTAGCTTCAGCTACTACGTCAACACCAACTTCGTCCCATTTCAGGTTAGCCGGATCACGTTCAGCGGTAACACGGATTTTTTTACCGTTTACGATCAGATGACCGTCTTTCACTTCAACGGTACCGTTGAAACGGCCGTGAGTGGAGTCATATTTCAGCATGTAAGCCATGTAGTCAGCGTCTAACAGGTCGTTGATTGCAACGATCTCGATGTCAGAACGTTCTTGAGCAGCACGGAAAACAATGCGACCGATACGGCCAAAACCGTTGATACCTACTTTGATAGTCATATATTCCACCAGCTATTTGTTAGTGAATAAAAGGTTGCCTGTAAAATTACAAAAACCTTACGCAGCGTCAAGCGGAATCGTGTCAATCATTGCGACAAATCAAACTGCTGCTTAAGCTTTGCGCAACTGACTCGCCTCACTCTTCCTTTGGGCTTGAAACCACATGGGGGCGGCGGCCCGAATTTTAAAGGGCAATCAAGATAAAAACGTGATGTTGATCACGATTCCTGGGCTGCCATTTCGCACGGATCAAGTTTAGAACAAAAGTTCGCACTACGGTGTTAATGTTTTGTTAGAATCTGTCTCGCGATGTGAGTTTAGATAAAGCGAGATGTGAGCAAATGGCTAAGCAACCTTCCCCAGAAGAACTGAAAAAAAATTTGTCCGAAATGCAGTTTTACGTGACACAAAATCATGGGACAGAACCGCCATTTACCGGGCGTTTGCTGCACAATAAGCGTGATGGCATCTACCACTGTCTTATCTGCGATAATCCCTTGTTTCGTTCAGAGACAAAATACGATTCTGGCTGCGGCTGGCCTAGCTTTTACGAGCCGGTGAGCGAAGAGGCTATCCGTTACATAAAAGACACGTCTCATGGCATGCAGCGCATTGAAATCCGCTGTGGAAACTGTGATGCGCATCTCGGGCATGTCTTTCCGGATGGGCCTCAGCCCACAGGCGAGCGCTACTGCGTTAATTCAGCGTCATTGAACTTCACAGACGGCGAAAACGGTGAGCAAACGAAAGGCTGAAGAAACGATTCAGCTAATTATTCTACGGAGAGTGGATTTAACATGAATCTTGATGAGATGATCGACAGCATGACGCCGGAAGTTTATCAGCGCTTATCGACAGCCGTTGAACTGGGAAAATGGCCGGATGGCGTCGCGCTGACCGCAGAACAAAAAGAGAACAGTTTGCAACTGGTGATGTTATGGCAGGCACGTAACAACACGAATGCGCAACACATGACTATCGATACCAACGGTGAGATGGTGATGAAGAGTAAGCAGCAACTAAAAGTGGAGTTTGGCATTACGCCTGAGCCGATTGCGACGTTTAAATCCTGATGATAAATGCCCGGTGAGCGTTTATGCCGGGCATATGCAGTAGGCTACTTTTTGTTCATCATCGCTTTAAGGTCAGCAAACGGATTATATTTCGCTTCGCCGACGGCCTTCTGCGCATCTTCTCCGGCAACCACTGTTGAACCATACTGGTCCGCTTCCGTATATTTGGAATGCTCATGATCGTGGCAGTACAGGCACAACATCTCCCAGTTGCTACCATCTTCCGGGTTGTTAGAGTGGTCGTGATCGATATGGTGTACGGTCAATTCGCGCAGATTTGAGTACACGAACTCGCGGGAACAACGTCCACAGACCCAGGGAAAGAGCTTAAGTGCCTTTTCCCGATAACCGACTTCCAGACGGGCGTAATTTTTAGGGATGAAAGCCATACCAGCTCATGCCTCCAGTAGAAGATGAAAAGCTGCGCCAGAGAATGGCGCAGCGGATTGCGATAATCATAACCTATTGTGGCAAGCGTTGGGATCAGTGTTTGATACCCAACGAATCGGCCAACTGCTTCGCTAACTGGTTTTTATCATCCGCACCATACTCCCAGAACATAGCGCCTCCCAGTCCCTTGCTTTTGATGTAGTCCGCTTTGATGGCAACAGATCGCGGATTTTCGTAGGAGAGGGCGAAAAGTGCTTTTCCGTCGGCAGACTGCACCGACAACCACGGCACTTTTGCTTCATCGTCCCAGTGTTGGGTAAAGCGTTTTTGTGGATCGTTGATGAGCTTCGCCACAATGTCGTTGTACTTCACATAGGTATCTTTGCTCAGATCAACGCCCAGTGATTTGAACAGCGCAATGTGCTGTGGCTCAAAATAGGGCTGAGTGGCTGGATTTTTCTGTGCGTCGGGTTTGCTCCAGTCAATCCCTGGCTCAACGGCGCGTTTAGGCACGCGACCATAGAACCCAATACCCAGGTTCATCTGAGCAGGCTTTAGCCCTGCTGCGAGGTAGTTATTGACGACAAAATCGGCGCTGTACTTATCCGCTTCGGCGACCGTTGGCCACGCTGTCGAATCGTACAGGTTTGAGTTGAAGTACTGAGTACCGTAAGCCATATCGTAGGTCATCAGATTGATGTAATCGAGTAATGGCGCAATGGCTTTGACGTCTACCCAGCTTTTCGGGCTTTCAGCGTTTGCACCGACTGCGATGGTCACCAGTTTTTTATGGCCCACTGCGGCACGTAACTCCTTCAGCAGCGTAGTAAAGTTTGCACGATCGGTCGGTTTACTTTCAACTAACCCCCATGCACCGTTTACCGGATACTCCCAGTCGAGGTCGATACCATCCAGGCCATATTTCGCAATGATGTCTTGCACCGACTGAATAAATATCGCCCGGGATTCTTTTGTGGCCGCAGCGCCTGAGAATCCACGCGCCCCCCAACCACCAACGGAAAGCAGAACTTTAAGATTCGGGTTCTGTTTACGCAATTCCGGGATCTTATGCAGATCAGACTGCACTTTTTCTGAAAGCCAAATTTGATGCAGCTTACTGGCATCTTTTAGCGCGTCATTGGTTTCGTCCTTCTCGTTGTTATAGATCAGGCCAAATGAGTAGTTCAGGTGGGTTATCTGGCGAACATCCAGTTTGTCGATATCGCCGCCAGGACCGGCAGTGACGTCGCCGCCGCCGTTGAAGTAGCCGACAGACATCAATGAGTTAGCGGAAACAACGCTGGCACAGAGCAGGGGTAATGCTGCCAACAAAGGCAAAAGTTTCATCGGAGTTCCTCTTTGACAATTAAAAAAGCAAACACGCCACGGAAATGGCGTGGCGAAAAAAACAGCTCTTGTAGGTTAACAGTTTCATAACAGGAAAAATGCGAAGGGGTTCACGTCACTTTAGCGAAGCGGCTGCCATGTTCCTTTGTTTTTCAGTTCATCGTTGCACTTATTTGTGATCTGAGTTGTGAAATACAGAACTTTATCTGCGTTGTAAAGATTTGATGTTGACCTCAAAAATTATATGGATAAGTATGATGACCACTGATGCAAAACTAAACACAAAGGAAAATTCAATGAAAGCACTGGCAAGATTTGGCAAGGCCTTTGGTGGCTACAAGATGATTGATGTTCCGGAGCCGGTATGCGGTCTGGATGACGTTGTGATTGAAATCAAGGCGGCTGCTATCTGTGGCGCAGACATGAAACACTACAATGTCGACAGTGGGTCCGACCATTTTAATTCGATTCGTGGTCATGAATTCGCTGGGCAAGTTGTACAGGTTGGCGACAAGGTTAAGGACTGGAAGGTGGGGCAGCGAGTGGTGTCTGACAATAGTGGACATGTCTGCGGCGTTTGCCCAGCCTGCGAACAAGGCGATTTTCTGTGTTGTACAGAAAAAGTGAACTTAGGTCTCGACAACAACACATGGGGCGGAGGGTTCTCGAAATATTGCCTGGTGCCGGGGGAAATCCTCAAAATTCACCGCCATGCGCTGTGGGAAATCCCGCAGGGCGTTGATTATGAAGAAGCGGCAGTACTGGACCCCATCTGCAACGCCTACAAATCTATCGCCCAGCAATCTAAATTCCTTCCAGGCCAGGATGTGGTGGTTTTCGGCACCGGTCCATTGGGACTCTTTTCGGTCCAGATGGCGCGCATTATGGGGGCCGTCAATATCGTGATGGTCGGGCTGGAAGAGGACGTCGCCGTACGCTTCCCGATCGCCAAAGAGCTGGGGGCGACTGCGGTTGTCAACGGTTCCACCGAAGATGTGGTCGCGCGCTGCCAGGAAATCTGCGGTAAAGACAATCTGGGGCTGGTCATCGAATGCTCCGGTGCCAATATCGCCCTTAAACAATCGATCGAAATGCTGCGCCCAAATGGTGAAGTCGTTCGCGTTGGCATGGGCTTTAAACCTCTCGATTTCTCCATCAACGACATCACCGCGTGGAACAAAAGCATCATTGGTCATATGGCCTATGACTCCACGTCCTGGCGCAACGCCATCCGCCTGCTGGCCAGCGGCGCGATCAAAGTTAAACCGATGATCACTCACCGTATCGGCCTGTCGCAATGGCGCGAAGGCTTTGACGCCATGGTCGATAAAACCGCGATTAAAGTGATCATGACTTATGACTTTGATGAATAACTCCATTTATTAAAGGAAGGTTCCCGGATGGAACAGATAGCAAAACCGCACTGCGGCGCCAGGCTGGACAGGCTGCCTGACTGCCGCTGGCATTCGTCGATGTTTGCCATGGTCGCCTTTGGATTACTGGTGTGCTGGAGTAATGCCGTCGGCGGGTTAATTCTCGCGCAGTTAAAAGAACTTGGCTGGACCGATAATTCCACCACCGCTACGTTTTCCGCCATTACGACGGCGGGAATGTTTCTCGGCGCGCTTGCCGGGGGAATTATCGGGGATAAAACCGGGCGCAAAAATGCCTTTATCCTGTATGAAGCGATTCATATTATCGCCATGGTCGTGGGGGCGTTTTCGCCAAATATGACCTTCCTTATTGCCTGCCGTTTTGTGATGGGGGTGGGATTAGGTGCGCTGCTGGTGACTCTGTTTGCCGGGTTCACCGAATATATGCCCGGCAGGAATCGCGGTACCTGGTCAAGCCGGGTCTCGTTTATCGGCAACTGGTCTTATCCGCTCTGTTCGCTGATCGCGATGGGATTGACGCCGTTAATCAGCGCCGAATGGAACTGGCGCGTGCAGTTGCTGATCCCGGCCGTACTGTCGCTGGTGGCGACCGTTATTGCCTGGCGCTGGTTCCCTGAGTCGCCCCGTTGGCTGGAATCCCGCGGACGCTACGCTGAAGCTGAAAAGGTGATGCGGGCCATTGAAGAAGGGGTTGTTCAGCAGACCGGCAAGCCGCTGCCGCCTGTGGTAATTGAAGATGATGGCAAAGCCCCGCGCACGGTACCTTATTCGGCCTTATTAACGGGTGTGTTACTGAAGCGCGTTATTTTAGGTTCCTTTGTCCTGATTGCCATGAACGTTGTGCAGTACACCTTAATTAACTGGCTGCCGACCATATTTATGACTCAGGGTATTAACCTGAAAGATTCCATTGTTTTAAATACCATGAGTATGTTCGGTGCGCCGTTTGGAATTTTTATCGCCATGCTGGTGATGGATAAAATTCCCAGAAAGACCATGGGAGTGGGCTTATTAGTATTAATCGCCGTGCTGGGATATATCTACTCGCTGCAAACCAGCATGCTGCTGATTACGCTAATTGGCTTCTTCCTGATTACTTTTGTCTATATGTACGTTTGCTACGCTTCGGCGGTGTATGTACCGGAAATATGGCCGACCGAAGCGAAACTTCGCGGTTCTGGTCTGGCGAATGCGGTAGGGCGTATCAGCGGTATCGCCGCGCCTTATGCGGTCGCGGTATTGCTTAACGGTTATGGCGTAACGGGGGTGTTTGTCCTGCTGGGTGCGGTCTCCATTATTGTCGCTGTCGCCATTGCTACCATCGGAATTGAAACCAAAGGCGTCTCTGTCGAAAGCCTCGGTATTGATGCAGTTACCAGCAAATAATATTGATGGGGAAATAAAATGAAAAATTCAAAAGCGATATTAAAAACGCCGGGCACGATGAAAATTATTGCCGCCGATATCCCGGTACCCAAAGAGCATGAAGTACTGATCAAAATTGAATATGTAGGTATTTGCGGTTCAGATGTTCACGGTTTCGAATCAGGTCCCTTTATTCCGCCAAAAGACCCAAACCAGGAAATTGGCCTCGGACATGAATGTGCCGGTACGGTGGTGGCGGTAGGAAACCGCGTCAGTAAATTTAAACCGGGCGACCGGGTGAACATTGAACCCGGCGTGCCGTGCGGTCACTGCCGCTACTGTCTGGAGGGCAAATACAACATCTGTCCTGATGTCGACTTTATGGCCACGCAGCCTAATTATCGCGGCGCGCTAACCCACTATCTGTGCCATCCGGAGAGCTTCACTTACAAGCTGCCTGATAACATGGACACCATGGAAGGCGCGCTGGTAGAGCCTGCGGCGGTAGGGATGCATGCCGCAATGCTGGCAGACGTTAAACCGGGCAAGAAAATTGTCATTCTGGGGGCGGGCTGTATTGGTTTAATGACCCTGCAAGCCTGTAAATGTTTGGGTGCTACCGACATCGCCGTTGTTGATGTTTTGGAAAAACGTCTGGCCATGGCCGAGCAGCTTGGTGCGACGACGGTGATCAACGGAGCGAAAGAGGACACCGTTGCCCGCTGTCAGCAGTTCTCCGGCGATATGGGGGCTGACATTGTTTTTGAAACTGCCGGCTCGGCGATCACCGTTAAGCAGGCTCCGTACCTGGTGATGCGCGGCGGGAAAATCATGATCGTTGGGACGGTTCCCGGTGATTCGGCGATTAATTTCCTCAAAATTAACCGTGAAGTCTCCATTCAGACCGTTTTTCGCTACGCCAACCGCTATCCGGTCACTATTGAAGCCATTTCCTCCGGGCGTTTCGATGTCAAGTCGATGGTGACACATATTTATGATTATGAAGATGTTCAGCGCGCGTTTGATGAGTCAGTCAACAATAAACGCGAAATTATCAAAGGCGTTATTAAAGTTAACCATTAATTTATTGAAAAGGGAGAAACAACTATGCTGGCAGATATTAAATATTGGGAAAATGATGCCCAGAATAAACATTATGCGATTGCCCACTTTAACGTGTGGAATGCGGAAATGTTAATGGGGGTGATCGATGCGGCGGAAGAGTCTAAATCGCCGGTGATTATTTCATTCGGTACCGGCTTTGTGGGTAATACCTCGTTTGAAGATTTTTCGCATATGATGGTTTCGATGGCGAAAAAAGCCTCGGTGCCGGTTATTACCCATTGGGACCACGGGCGCAGCATGGAAATTATCCATAACGCCTGGACCCACGGCATGAATTCGCTGATGCGCGATGCCTCCGCCTTTGATTTCGAAGAGAATATTCGCCTGACTAAAGAGGCAGTGGATTTCTTCCATCCGTTGGGTATTCCGGTCGAGGCGGAGCTGGGCCACGTGGGGAATGAAACGGTTTATGAAGAAGCGCTGGCGGGCTATCACTATACCGACCCGAGCCAGGCGGCGGAATTTGTCGAGCGTACCGGCTGCGATTCTCTGGCGGTAGCGATTGGTAACCAGCACGGTGTCTATACTTCAGAGCCGAAACTGAATTTCGACGTGGTCAAACGCGTGCGCGAGGCGGTATCCGTTCCGCTGGTGCTGCACGGCGCGTCCGGCATTAGCGATGCGGATATCAAAAAGGCCATTTCATTAGGTATTTCGAAAATCAATATTCATACCGAACTGTGCCAGGCGGCAATGGCGGCGGTGCAGGAGAACCAGAATCAGCCGTTCCTGCACGTTGAGCGTGAAGTTCGCAAAGCGGTAAAAGAGCGCGCGCTGGAGAAAATTAAACTGTTTGGTTCTGACGGTAAAGCGGAATGACAATATGGATAATATCGAGGTTATTTGTATCGGGGCGGCTATTGTTGATATTCCCTTGCAGCCAGTAAGTAAAAATATCTTTGATGTAGATTCTTATCCTTTAGAACGTATTGCGATGACGACGGGAGGCGATGCGATTAATGAAGCGACGATTATTTCTCGTCTCGGACATCGTACTGCATTAATAAGCCGGGTCGGTGACGATGCTGCGGGACATTTTATTGTCGACCATTGTCGTCGGGAGAATATTGATATTCAGAGCCTGAAACAGGATGCGGATATTGATACTTCTATTAACGTGGGTTTAGTCACCGCCGATGGTGAGCGCACCTTTGTCACCAACCGCAACGGCAGCCTGTGGAAACTGAATATTAACGATGTTGATTTTGACCGTTTCTCGCAGGCAAAGCTGCTGTCGCTGGCGAGTATTTTTAACAGTCCGCTGCTTGATGGTCAGGCGTTAACGGCCATTTTCACGCAGGCGAAAGCGCATAAGCTCATTATCTGCGCGGATATGATTAAACCGCGGCTGAATGAAACGCTGGACGATATCCGTGAAGCGCTGAGCTACGTGGATTATCTGTTTCCCAATTTTGAGGAGGCAAAACTGCTCACCGGGAAAGAGACGCTGGATGAAATAGCCGATAGTTTTCTGGGCTGCGGCGTGAAAACGGTAGTCATTAAGACCGGCAAGAGAGGCTGTTTTATCAAAAGTGTCGATATGAAAATGGAGGTCCCGGCGGTGTCAGGAATTACCGCCATCGACACCATCGGCGCAGGGGATAACTTTGCTTCAGGATTTATCTCCGCGCTGCTTGAAGGCAAACCGCTTCGCGACTGCGCGCTGTTTGCTAACGCCACGGCGGCGATATCGGTACTGAGCGTGGGCGCGACGACCGGCGTGAAGAACAGAAAGCTGGTGAAACAACTTCTCGATGAATACGAAGGGTAATAACGGCAGATGAAAATGATTCCTTTAGGCAGTACGGATATTACGCTTTCCCGCATGGGATTAGGGACATGGGCCATTGGCGGCGGCCCGGCATGGAACGGCGATCTCGACCTGCAGATTTGCATTGACACCATTGTTGAAGCACACCGCTGCGGTATTAATCTCATTGATACCGCGCCTGGCTACAACTTTGGCAACAGCGAAGTGATTGTCGGGCAGGCGCTGAAAAAGCTGCCGCGCAGCGAGATCGTTGTTGAAACCAAATGCGGCATCGTCTGGGAGAGAACAGGCAGCCTGTTCAACAAAGTAGGCGATCGTCAACTGTATAAAAACCTCACGCCTGAGTCGATTCGCGAAGAGGTGGACGCCAGTCTGCAAAGATTGGGCATCGATAGCGTTGATATTTATATGACCCACTGGCAGTCGGTTGAGCCCTGTTTTACGCCGATTGCGGAAACCGTTAATACGCTAAACGCCCTAAAGAAAGAAGGGAAAATTCGGTCTATCGGCGCCGCCAACGTGGATGCCGGGCATGTCAGGGAGTACATCAAGTATGGCGAGCTGGATATCGTGCAGGCCAAGTACAGCATTCTTGATCGCGCGCTGGAAACTGAACTGCTGCCGTTATGCCAGCAGAATGGCATTGTTGTGCAGGTTTATTCCCCACTCGAGCAGGGGCTCCTGACCGGGACTATTGATCGAGATTATGTCCCTAGCGGTGCGCGGGCCAACAAAGTCTGGTTCCAACGGGACAATATGCTGCGGGTGATTGACATGCTTGAGCAATGGCAGCCACTGTGCGAGAAATACCGCTGCACAATCCCCGCGCTGGCCTTGGCATGGATTTTAAAGCAAAGCGATTTAATTACCTTACTGAGCGGCGCAACCGCGCCTGAACAGGTTCGCGAGAATGTCGAGGCGTTGACCATTCCTCTGACAGATGATGATTCATTATTGATGAGGCAAATGGCAGAGGCGTTGGATAGCAAATAAGCCAGCAGATAGGATTGACCTCTGTTTCTGTGTAAAAGAGTATTGAAATCTGTGATTCAGACATGTTCTTTTGAAAATAAACATAGCCTGTGAGATACTAGGGTCTTATTATTACTTTGCAGGAAACAGAGGTGTCATCGTGGCGGCAAAAGACAGGATTCAGGCCATTAAGCAAATGGTGGCTAATGATAAGAAAGTGGCGGTATCTAATTTAAGTTCAATCTTTCAGGTAACTGAGGAAACGATTCGCCGCGATCTTGAAAAACTGGAAGATGAAGGTTTTCTGACCCGAACATATGGCGGTGCAGTGCTCAATACTACCGCGTTGTCCGACAATATTCATTTTTATAAGCGTGCAAAATCTTTCTTCGAAGAGAAGCAGATCATTGCCCGTAATGCGTTACCGTTTATTAAAAATAAGACCACGATGGCTGCCGACTCCAGCAGTACTGCGATGGAATTATTAAAGCTATTGAAGGAAAGAAACGATCTGACGTTGCTGACGAACTCAGCGGAAGCGTTTCATGAATTAGCGCAATCTGAGATTAATGTGGTTTCGACTGGGGGAGAGTTAAATAAGAATACACTGTCACTTCAGGGCCGTATCACCAAAGAGATTATCAGCCGCTATCACGTTGATATCATGGTGATGAGCTGCAAAGGGCTGGACATTACAAGCGGTGCGCTTGATTCAAACGAAGCAGAAGCTGAGATCAAAAAAACAATGATTCGTCAGGCGGCAGAGGTCGCTCTGTTAGTCGATCACTCAAAGTTTGATCGTAAAGCATTTGTCCAGTTAGTGGATCTTAGCCATATTAATTACATTATAACAGATAAAGCACCGGGTGCTGAGTGGGTTGAATTTTGCAAGAAAAATAATATCCAGCTTGTGTACTAATGCAGGGCTAAGTAGTCGATATTTTTTAGATTGCATCCGGTTAATGCCAAATAAAAATGATGATGGTAAATGCGACAGATTTACACTGTCGCCTATTGCCATAACAAGTTTATTATATTTTGCTGCATTTGAGGCACCCAGATGGAACAATATGAACATATCGGCGCAAGGCTGGATCGCTTACCTTTTTCAAAGTTTCACTTTCGTATTTTTGGTATTATCAGCTTTGGTTTGTTGCTGACGGGCTTTCTGAGTTATTCCGGTAATGTGGTATTAGCTAAACTGGTTAGTAATGGCTGGTCGAATAACTACCTTAATGCGGCATTTACTTCAGCGCTAATGTTTGGTTATTTTATTGGCTCATTGAGCGGTGGGTTTATCGGCGATTATCTTGGGCGGCGGCAAGCGTTTCGGATGAATTTGCTGATAGTCGGTATTTCTGCAACTGCCGCCTCTTTTGTTCCCAATATGTATTGGTTAATCTTCTTCCGTGGGCTTATGGGGGTAGGAATGGGGGCGCTGATTATGGTGGGTTATGCCTCCTTTACTGAGTTTATTCCCCCGGTGGTACGCGGTAAATGGTCTGCTCGTTTGTCTTTTGTCGGCAACTGGTCACCCATGCTGTCTGCGGCTGTCGGTGTTGTCGTCATCGCCTGTTTCAGCTGGCGAGTGATGTTTTTTCTTGGTGGTGTGGGAATGCTGTTGGCCTGGTATCTGTCAGGAAAATACCTTATTGAGTCTCCCCGGTGGCTGGCAGGCAAAGGTCTGCAAGAAAAGGCGGAAAAGCATATCCTGGATGTAGAACAACAGGTCGAGAAAGAAAAAAAGATCATCTTGCCGCCATGTCCAAATCCTCGAGAAAAAACGGGGTTAAGCACGGTAAATGATTCGTTTTGGTTGTTATTCAAGGGGCAAATGTTACGCCGGACGCTGGTGGCGATCACAGTACTGATCGCGATGAACATCTCGCTGTATACTATTACCGTCTGGATCCCGACAATTTTCGTTAACACCGGTTTTGATGTGACGAAATCTATTTTCATGACCTCGATTATTATGATTGGGGCACCGGTAGGCATTTATATTGCCGCATTAATTATTGACCGCTTCCCACGACGGTTATTTGGCTCAACGCTGCTGATTATTATTGCTATCCTGGGATATTTTTATTCGATTCAAACACAGGAATGGGCGATTTTAAGCTATGGCCTGGTGATGATCTTTTTTTTGTATATGTATGTCTGTTTTGCTTCTGCGGTGTATGTCCCGGAACTTTGGCCAACCCATCTTCGATTGCGAGGTTCCGGTTTTGTGAATGCCGTGGGGAGAATTGTCGCTGTATTTACACCGTACGGGGTTGCTGTATTACTCACTCAGTATGGCGCGGTCACCGTGTTTATTGTGCTCGGCGCTATGCTGGTGGTGTGCTCACTGATCCTGTTTTGTTTTGGTATTGAAACCCGCAGGGTTTCGCTGGAGCAGATATCGAGCCTGGGGTGAGTTTTGCCTGACAGTACGCCATCAGGCAAAACGTTAGCGCTGCGTTTCTTCCCAGTCAGCCAGCGTGTACAGCGTTGCTCCGGCTGCAGCCATTTCCATAAAGGCGTGCGCGCTGTCTTCTGGCTGAATATTTACCCCACGGCAACCGTCAGTAATAACGCTGACGGTATAGCCAAGATCGAGCGCATCCAGTACGGTAAATTTTACGCAATAGTCGGTTGCCAGACCCATGATGATCAGTTCAACCATGCGATTTTCCAGCAGCCATGCATTAAGCGCGGTTGCCTGACGACGGCCGTTATCAAAAAAGGCGCTGTAACTGTCGACCAGTGGATTTTCACCCTTGGTGAAGGTTTGAGAAATCGCACGCTGGTTCAACAGCGGATGCAGGGCAGCACCTTCGCTGTTTTGCACACAGTGATCGGGCCAGAACGTCTGTGGCAGTCCGTCCAGTTGCCCCTGACTGTAAGGCGCAACCTGATGCTGGCTGGCAAAACTACCGTGATTCGCCGGGTGCCAGTCCAGACTGGCAACGACGGTGTCACCGCGTACGGCACACCAGTCGATCAGACGGTTGGCAATATCGATTGTGCTGTCGCCTTGCGGGACGGCAAGTGCGCCACCGGCACAAAAATCATTCTGTAAATCGACCAGCAATAAGGCTCGGGCCATCGTCATAGACTCCTTTACTCGTCCGGTGTGAGCTCACCACGCAGATTTTGCGTCATCGCTTCGCGAATTGCCTGGGTATCCAGGTTCTGGCTCAGCAAATAATGCAGCTTGGTAAGCGTAGCTTCGACGGTCATGTCCGCGCCGCCAATAACTCCCGCGTGCGCCAGCGCATTCCCCGTCGCGTAACCGCCCATATTGACCTTCCCGGACATGCATTGGGTGAGATTCACCACCACAATGCCACGCGAACTGGCATCTTCAAGCTCTTTCAAAAACTCTTTGTTTTGTGGTGCATTACCGACACCGTAGGATCGAAGAATTAACGCTTTCACGGGCTGGCGCAGGAAATTTCGCACCACGTCAGCAGAGATCCCTGGGTAAATCGTGACCACGCCGATCGGCTGCGGGGTGATGGGGTGAACAATCAGTGAGCCCACACCATGCGGTGCGGGTGGAGTCCCCAGCCGGCGGATGTGGATTCCCGCTTCCAGTAGTGGAGCAAGGTTCGGTGAGGCGAAAGCGTCAAAACCGTCAGCATGTGCTTTGGTTGTACGGTTGCCACGAAACAGGCGATTGTTGAAAAACAGGGTGACTTCATTAATCGGGTAATTTGCCGCAACGTACAATGCATTCAGCAAATTGATTTGTCCGTCCGAGCGTAGTTCTGCTAGTGGAATTTGTGACCCTGTCACAATGACCGGTTTACCCAGATTTTCCAGCATAAAAGAGAGCGCCGACGCGGTAAACGCCATAGTGTCGGTACCGTGCAGAATGACAAAACCATCGTAATCGTCATAGTGGGCTTTGATGTCTTCGGCAATATGTTGCCAGTCTTCCGGCGTCATATCGGAGGAATCCATCAGTGGGACGTATTCATGGATGGTGAAGTCTGGCATCTCAGGGCGGTGGAATTCAGGCATCAATGCCAGTTGGCGCTGCAGATGACCCGAAACCGGAATGTAACCCTGTTCAGAGCGCTGCATACCTATGGTACCGCCGGTATAGGCAACGTAAATCGATTTCTTTTGCATGACGATTTTCTTAAGGAGTCAGGATATTAATATAGCCGGATGGCTGCTATGCCTTATCCGGCCTAAAAGTTGCGCGATATTCGTAGGCCGGATAAGACGCCTTAGCGTCCTGTCCGGCAATAGCGACTTAACGGACGTTGGCGCAGGTCAGGCAGAACGCATAACGGTTTTGCGGGTCGTTAAACGCAGCCAGTTTATCTCCTTCAGCTTTTACCGCGCTGGCAGCAGAAGCCAGCGGTGCCGGGAGCATTGCCTGAAGGGCTTCTGGCAGCATGGCGCGCACCGAACCTGACATACTGTCCATGACCATATCCACGAAGGTAGGCTCGTCCTGATAATACTCAATGTGCCATTGTTTCAGTTTTGCCAGCTCTGCAGCTTTCGCGACGGCATCATCGAAATCGCCTAGGCTGTCTACCAGTCCGTTTGCTTTCGCATCCTGACCGGTCCAGACATGACCCTGAGCAATTTTATCAATCTGCTCCGGTGTCGTCTTACGCGCATCCGCAACCAGCGTGATAAAGCGCTTATAGCCGTTCTCGATGCTTAACTGCATCATTTGCTGTACTTCCGACGGTAACGCTTTGGTGATGGAGATATCCGCCAGTGGGGACGTTGCAACACCGTCAGTATGTACGCCAATTGAATCCAGGCTGTTTTCTACGGTATTGATAACACCAAAGATGCCGATGGAGCCGGTCAGGGTGCTGGGGTTTGCCACGATGTAGCTTGCAGGCGTGGAGATCCAGTACCCCCCGGACGCCGCCATGCCGCCCATGGAAACGACAACCGGTTTGCCCGCTGCTTTTGCCGCTGCCAGCTCAGAACGGATCACTTCCGAGGCGCTGACGCTACCGCCTGGGCTATTCACGCGCAGGACAATGGCCTTCACTTTCGGATCGAGGCGTGCTTCACGGATCTGTGCGGCGGTCGTATCGCCACCCACATTCCCTGGCGTTTCCTCTCCGTCCATAATGGCACCGTTGGCGAAGACGACACCGATGCTGTCTCCGGTATCAGCAGGTGTTTTCAGTGTGTAATCGTAGTAGCTGACAGAGCGGTAGTTTTTATCCGCTTTGCTCCAGCCAAACTGTTTGGTCAGCAACTTTTCGATTTCAGCGCTGGAGGCGAGAGCATCCACCAATTTGTTATCGAGAGCATATTTCGCCGTATCACCGTCGACTTTCGTCAGGCCGTCCAGCATCGCTTGCGCGCCAGGGAATACCTGTTGCGCCGGGATTTGTCGGTTAGCGGCGACCGTATCGAGATAGTTCTGCCACAGTTCGCCAATCCAGCGGCTGTCAGCCTCACGCGCGGCAGGTGACATATCATCACGGATAAACGGCTCGACGGCGGATTTATAGGTGCCCACGCGGAATACGTGCGTTGAGACCTTCAGCTTATCCAGCAGGGATTTGTAGTACAGACCGTTGGTGGCAAAGCCGTGCAGATCAACGGAACCCTGCGGGGATAGCCAAATTTTGTTGGCAAAACTTGCCAGGTAATACTGCCCCTGGCTGAAGTTATCGCCTACAGCAAAGACAGGCTTACCGCTGTCGCGGAACTCGCGTAGCGCTTTACCGATATATTGCATCGACGGTTGGTCGGCACCGGCGAAGTTTTTCAAGTCCATCACGATGCCGGTAATGTTGCGGTCATCTTTGGCCTGTCGAATGGTATTCACGATATCGAACAGGGAGTTTTCCTGTAGACGATCGGAACTTGCGCCAAACAGCTGACGACCGATGACACTTAACCGACTGGTGCTTGACGGTTTATCAACAATTACCCCCGAGATATCCAGCAGCAGTGCGCCACGTTCAGCATGTTCGCTGGTGTTGCTGCTACTGACCTGCATCCAGATCCCAACACCCACCAGTACTAAAAAGATAAAGAACAGGTTAAGCACAAATTCACGGACGAAATTGAGTAATCGCCATGTCCATTTAAAAAATCCGGCAATAAATCGCCACAGGGTTCGCATGTATTCTCCCTATCGATTAACAACACGCCCCCGTGAGCCACGAGAAAGGCGTTAAGATGTGGCTATCGTAATGACCCGACAGGCACTTGTCAGCAGGAATCACCACCTGTGCTGTAACAAAATCCGCCCGCGTGTTAATTTTGTGAACAAATATCATTGTTGGAGTTAAGCAAATGGATGCACTCGAATTACTTATGACCCGTCGTAGCGCTTCTCGTCTTGTCGAACCGGCCCCGGTGGGAGAGCAACTGCAAAATATCCTGCGCGCCGGTATGCGTGCGCCAGACCACAAATCGCTACAACCGTGGCAATTTTTTGTGATTGAAGGCGAAGGGCGCGAACGTTTTAGTGCCGTGCTTGAAAAAGGTGCGATTGCTGCCGGAAGTGATGAAAAAGCACAGGAAAAAGCCCGTACAGCACCGTTTCGCGCGCCGCTGATTATCGCTGTGGTGGCGAAATGTGAAGAAAGCGACAAGGTCCCGATGTGGGAACAAGAAATGTCTGCGGGCTGTGCGGTAATGGCGATGCAAATAGCGGCGATTGCGCAAGGGTTTGGCGGGATCTGGCGCAGCGGAGCCTTAACGGAAAGTACGGTAGTCCGCGAAGCGTTTGATTGTCGTCCACAGGATAAAATCGTCGGTTTTCTCTATCTGGGAACGCCGCAGCTAAAAGCCTCCACCTCGATTAATCTTGCCGATCCGACCTCATTCGTCCGTTATTTCTGACATCAACGGCAAAACTGTCTGGATTATGAGCAAAGACACCCTAATTCAGACAGTCACTCTTACCACATCATGGAATGAGCGCTACCATATCCGCATTGCAATGACAGGAGATGTCCATGAGCGAGAACGCTATTCGTTTAACACAATACAGCCACGGAGCCGGTTGCGGTTGTAAAATTTCCCCGAAAGTGTTGGAAACCATCCTGCACAGCGAGCAGGCGAAGTTTGTTGATCCGAATTTACTCGTGGGTAATGAAACCCGCGATGACGCGGCGGTGTACGATCTGGGTAACGGCACCAGCGTTATCAGTACCACCGATTTCTTTATGCCGATTGTCGATAATCCGTTTGATTTTGGCCGCATTGCTGCGACCAACGCTATCAGCGACATTTTTGCAATGGGCGGCAAACCGATTATGGCAATCGCTATTCTGGGCTGGCCTCTTGATAAGCTGGCACCGGAAATAGCCCGCGAAGTGACCGAAGGTGGGCGTTTTGCCTGTCGTCAGGCGGGGATTGCACTGGCGGGTGGACACTCTATTGATGCCCCTGAACCAATCTTTGGACTCGCTGTGACGGGTATTGTGCCAACCGAACGTGTGAAGAAAAACAGCACCGCTGAGGCTGGATGTAAGCTGTTCCTCACCAAACCACTGGGTATTGGTGTACTGACCACCGCAGAGAAGAAATCGCTGCTGAAACCGGAACACGTCGGACTGGCGACAGAAGTGATGTGCCGTATGAACAGTGCCGGTGCGGCATTTGCCGATATCGACGGTGTGAAAGCCATGACCGATGTAACCGGTTTTGGTCTGCTGGGTCATTTGAGCGAGATGTGCCAGGGGGCCGGCGTTCAGGCGCAGATCGTCTACCAGGACATTCCTAAGCTTCCCGGTGTTGAAGAATACATCGCACAGGGCGCAGTGCCGGGCGGCACGCAGCGTAACTACGCGAGCTATGGACACCTGATGGGGGAAATGCCGCAATCGGTACGCGATCTGCTGTGCGATCCGCAAACTTCCGGCGGCTTGCTGCTGGCGGTAACACCTGAATCTGAAGCTGAGGTCAAAGCCGCAGCTGCGCAGTTTGGTATCGATCTCACGGCTATCGGTGAGCTAGTGGAAGCCCGCGGCGGTCGCGCCATGGTTGAGATTCGTTAACCCGATGCGGTTGTTTATTGCCGAAAAACCGAGTCTGGCGCGCGCCATCGCCGATGTGTTACCCAAGCCACATCGTAAAGGTGACGGTTTCATTGAATGCGGAAATGGGCAAGTGGTGACCTGGTGTATCGGTCACTTGCTCGAACAGGCGCAGCCAGACGCCTACGACAGTCGTTATGCTCGCTGGAGCCTGGCCGATCTGCCGATTGTTCCGGAAAAGTGGCAACTGCAGCCGCGTCCCTCTGTGACCAAGCAACTCAACGTCATTAAACGCTTTTTACATGAAGCCAGCGAAGTTATTCACGCCGGAGACCCCGATCGAGAAGGACAACTGCTGGTGGACGAGGTGCTGGATTACCTGCAGCTTGCTCCCGAAAAACGCCAGCAGGTGCAACGCTGCCTGATTAACGACCTCAACCCACAGGCAGTGGAGCGGGCGATAGAGCGTCTACGTGCGAACAGCGATTTCATCCCACTGTGCGTGTCGGCACTGGCACGCGCACGCGCGGACTGGCTGTACGGCATCAATATGACGCGTGCTTACACTATTCTCGGGCGCAACGCAGGGTACCAGGGCGTTCTTTCTGTTGGCCGTGTACAGACACCGGTGCTTGGGCTGGTTGTACGTCGCGATGAAGAGATCGAGAACTTTGTCGCTAAAGATTTTTTTGAGGTGAAAGCGCATATCGTGACACCCGCCGATGAGCGTTTTACCGCCATCTGGCAACCCAGCGAGGCCTGTGAACCTTATCAGGACGAAGAAGGGCGTTTACTGCATCGCACGCTGGCTGAGCATGTGGTGAAGCGCATCAACGGTCAGCCGGCGATAGTCACCAGTTATAATGATAAACGGGAATCAGAATCCGCGCCGCTGCCGTTTTCGTTGTCGGCGCTGCAGATTGAAGCCGCGAAACGCTTCGGTTTAAGTGCGCAAAATGTTCTGGATATCTGCCAGAAACTGTACGAAACCCACAAGCTGATTACCTATCCGCGTTCGGACAGTCGCTATCTACCGGAGGAGCACTTTGCCGGACGTCACGCGGTGTTGAACGCGATTAGCGTTCATGCCCCGGATCTGTTGCCGCAGCCTGCTGTGAATCCCGATACGCGAAATCGTTGTTGGGACGATAAAAAGGTGGATGCGCACCACGCTATTATTCCAACAGCGCGTAGCTCAACCATCAATCTCAATGACAATGAGTCGAAGATTTACAACCTGATTGCGCGTCAGTATCTGATGCAGTTTTGCGCGGATGCTGTTTTTCGTAAGTGCGTCATTGAACTGGATATCGCCAAAGGTAAGTTTGTTGCCAAGGCGCGTTTCCTGGCCGAGGCCGGATGGCGTACGCTGCTCGGTAACAAAGAGCGCGATGAAGATAACGACGGTACGCCGCTGCCAGTGGTGGCAAAAGACGATGCGTTGCTGTGTGAAAAAGGCGAAGTGGTTGAACGTCAGACCCAGCCGCCGCGCCACTTTACCGATGCGACGTTGTTGTCGGCAATGACCGGGATAGCGCGTTTTGTGCAGGATAAAGATCTGAAAAAGATCCTCCGCGCGACAGACGGACTGGGGACAGAAGCAACACGAGCCGGGATTATCGAATTACTGTTTAAACGCGGATTCCTGGTGAAAAAAGGGCGCTATATCCATTCGACCGATGCCGGAAAAGCGCTGTTCCACTCGCTGCCTGAAATGGCGACACGCCCGGATATGACCGCGCACTGGGAGTCGATTCTGACCCAAATTAGTGAAAAACAGTGTCGATATCAGGACTTTATGCAGCCGTTAGTCGGAACGCTGTATCAGTTAATCGACCAGGCCCGGAGTACACCCGTTCGCCGGTTCCGTGGGATTGCTGCACCTGGCGGTAGTGAGAAGAAAAAGAGTGTGCCGCGTAAACGTCCGGCAAAAAAAAGCCCGCCAGCAGATGAGGCGAGCGTGTAGTGTATTCGTAGGCCGGATAAGGCACGCGTGCTGCATCCGGCAATGCCTGATGGCGCGACGCTTATCAGGTCTACGGGAGCTACAGTTCTGAATTAAATCACACCCTGGCCCAGCATCGCGTCGGCAACTTTCACAAAGCCTGCGATGTTGGCGCCGCGCACATAGTTGGTTTGTTTGCTTTCACCGCCGTACTCGACACAGGCGTGGTGAATATCCAGCATGATATGGTGCAGACGGGCATCGACTTTCTCTGCCTTCCAGCCCAGACGCGCGGCATTCTGCGCCATTTCCAGACCGGATGTGGCGACACCACCTGCGTTAGCGGCTTTGCCTGGCGCAAACAAAACGCCTGCTTCCAGGAACAGATCGGTGGCCTCGATGGTCGTCGGCATATTTGCGCCTTCGGCGACGGCTTTTACGCCATTGGCGATCAGTACGCGTGCGGCATCGACATCCAGTTCGTTCTGGGTTGCGCATGGCAGGGCGATATCAACCGGAACAGACCAGGGTTGTTTACCTTCCAGATAGGTCAGACCAAACTCACGGGCGTAATCCGCCACGCGACCGTCACGGCTGTCTTTAATCGCGCACAGACGCGCCAGTTTTTCTTTTGTAAAACCACTTTCATCAACCACGGTACCGCTGGAGTCGGAGGCGGTAACCACGCGCGCACCAAACTCCATCGCTTTCTCAATGGCGAATTGTGCAACGTTACCGGAGCCGGAAACGGCCACACGCATTCCTTCAAAACCCAGACCATGGCGTTTGAGCATCGCTTCGGTGAAGTACACCAGACCGTAGCCAGTTGCTTCCGGGCGAATCAGGCTGCCACCGAAAGAAAGGCCTTTTCCGGTGAAGACGCAGGCGCTGTTATTGGACAGCTTTTTCATCATCCCGGCCATAAAGCCGACCTCACGACCGCCCACGCCGATATCACCCGCAGGGACGTCGGTATCGGGTCCTAAATGGCGGAACAGTTCGGTCATCAGCGCCTGACAAAAACGCATGATTTCGCCTTCGCTTTTACCTTTCGGATCAAAGTCGCTACCGCCTTTACCACCACCCATTGGCAGCGTGGTGAGTGCGTTTTTAAAGGTCTGCTCGAAGCCGAGGAACTTCAGGATCGACAGGTTCACCGAAGGATGGAAACGCATGCCGCCTTTGTACGGGCCAATTGCGGAGCTGAACTGTACGCGCCACGCACGGTTAACCTGTACCTGATTGCGATCGTCGAGCCAGACCACGCGGAACTGGATCACGCGCTCAGGTTCAACCAGACGCTCCAGCAAGGACATTTGACGATAGCGCGGGTTTTGCTCAAGGAACGGCCACAGTGTCGTCATTACCTCACGAACGGCTTGCGCGAACTCGGTCTGATTCGGGTCGCGCTTTTGTACATGGTTGAGAAACGACTCCAGAGAACATGTCTGATCCATAGATATAAGAACCTCTTATGTATTGATATGGTTATATTTTTGATATTTGTGTTAAGTGTTTTGCAGTTTTTGACTATACCATCAGCAGTGTGACGAGACGCAAGAAAAAATTAATCCCGCTAAGTAAATTAATATCGCGGCGTTGCTCATAACCAAAAACGATGATCGAGGAACTAAAGTTTCTGCCGGTTTATACCGTTATACTGAGCATAGATGTCAGTTAAAAAGGAAAGAATATGCGCCGTTTAATCATGGCAGGTGCGTTGGTGATGTTATCCAACGGGGTACTGGCAAATCAGCTTTATCGTCCGGATGTGCAAGTGAATGTGCCGCCGGAAGTGTTCAGTTCCAGCGGCCAGCGCGCGCAGCCCTGTAATCAGTGCTGCATTTATCAGGATCAAAACTATTCAGAAGGGGCGGTGGTGAAAGCCGATGGCGTGCTGCTACAGTGCCAGCGCGATGAGAAAACCATCAGCACGAACCCGCTGGTCTGGCGGCGTGTAAAAGAATAAACGCTTCTAATAGCGGGATATCGGCAGGCGCGAGTGGATAACGCAGCGCCTCTTCGGGTGAGCACCAGACCAAATCCTGATGCTCATGGGCGTAAAGCTCGCCCTGATAAGCCGGCACGTGCCAGGCATGCAGATGTATCAATCGGCCTGATACTTCGCGCTGATGACTGGCGACGTAATTCCCAACGATAGCCTCGATACCCAGTTCCTCACGTAATTCACGGACCAGCGCTTGTGGTTGGCTCTCTCCAGGTTCAACCTTACCACCAGCAAATTCCCACATACCGGATTGATCTGCATGCTGCGGGCGTTGAGCCAGTAAAATTTTGCCATCACGTTCAATAATCGCGGCGACCACGTCGAGGGTTTTCATCATATTCATCAAGATCTAACAGCAGAAAATGACATAATATAGTTAACCATGGGTTTGACCAAAAGTATTCAGGAGCAACCGTTGAATGAACCTCAGTCATGGGTAAAACCGTTGACGCGCATCCCTTCCAGTTTGAAACCGCTTGTTGCAACACAGAAAAAACACTATGGCGATGTGCTACATCCCACGCGCTGGTGGGGGCGAATGCCATTTCTGTTCTGGCTGGTGGCGCTGTTTGTTGGCTTCCTGGAGCGTAAGCGGGCGCGCTTAACGCCGGTGATGCGAGCATTGTTGATGACACGTGTTTCTCAGGTGTGCCATTGCGCCTTTTGTGTGGATGCCAACAGTTTACGTCTGGCTGAACGCTGTGGCGCACTGGATAAAGTATTACAAGTGGCTAATTGGCAGGAATCGACGCTGTTCAGTGAAGAAGAACGTGTCGCACTGGCTTATGCGGATGCCGTTACGGCCACGCCGCCTCGGGTTGATGAGGCATTAAAGGCGCAAATGAAGTTGCATTTTACCGAGGATGCCATTACTGAAATGACCGCGCTGATTGCGTTCCAAAATCTCTCGGCGCGCTTTAATGCCGCCCTTGATATTCCTTCGCAGGGACTGTGCGACACCTTCAAAGGACGCCCACATGCTTGACTGCCATCTTCATCCGCGCTTAAAACCGCTTTTGCATCGGTGTGTGCGGGTTATCGATAAGCCTGCAATTACGCCGGATGGCCTGACACTGGTTGGTTTTGCCATTGGTGTGCTGGCGTTGCCGTTTCTTGCTTTAGGCTGGTATCAGGCGGCGTTGGTGGTTATCGTGCTAAATCGTCTGTTTGATGGGCTGGACGGTGCGCTGGCGCGGCGCAGGGGGCTTACTGATGCCGGCGGGTTTCTCGATATCTCGCTCGACTTTCTTTTTTACGCCTTAGTGCCGTTCGGTTTTATTCTGGCCGCACCGGAGCTGAATGCGCTGGCTGGCAGCTGGCTGTTGTTTGCCTTTATCGGAACGGGGAGCAGTTTTCTCGCCTTTGCCGCGTTGGCGGCGAAACACCAGATTGATAATCCGGGTTATGCGCATAAGTCGTTTTATTATCTGGGCGGGCTGACCGAAGGAACCGAGACCATTTTGCTGTTTGTGCTGGGCTGCCTGTTCCCAGGCTATTTTGCCCTGATGGCATGGATATTTGGCGCGCTGTGCTGGATGACAACACTCACCCGGATCTGGAGTGGATATTTGACGCTGAAAGCGGCTCAGCGTCAGGCGTAACGTATTGCGTTGCCGGATACGCTTATCCGGCAATCATGCCAATCTTACTTGCTGCTGTCCGGACCACGTTCACCGCTGGCTACCGGGTTCTTCGGATCGCTGCTCCACTCATACCAACCGCCATCATAGACCGACACGTTTTGCCAGCCCATTGCGCGGGCGTACATAAAGGTTTCAGAGGCGCGCCAACCGGTACCGCAATAGAAAGAGACCTGCTGATCCGGCAGAATGTTCCATTGCTTCCACATTGCGGCGATGTCGTCTGCACTGCGCATCGTGCCATCCGGATTATGGAAATCTTCCATGTGGGTGGAGTCACTTCCCGCATGGCCCCAACGAGCGCCAGCGATTTCACCTTTTGGCTTGATGTAGCTGTATCCACTGGTGGTACCGATAAACTCTGGCCATGAACGGATGCTGACCAGTGACGCATCCTGGCGATGCAGCAAGCCGCGAGCCTGTGTCATATCCAGCATCAATTGTGGTTGGGCGGGGATCGTGACGCCAAAATCCGGTTCTGGTTTGACCGTCGGCGGGGTGCCGCGTTCGACGGGTAAACCTGCGTCGGACCAGGTTTGCCAGCCACCGTCGAGCAGGCGCACATCTTTTACACCCGCATACAGCATGATTTGCGCCACGCGTGCAGCGGCGTACACATCGCGGCCATACAAAATGACCGTGGTGTCGTGGCGGATACCGTGTTTAGCCAGCATCGCTTTTAGCTGTTCGTCGGAGACTTTATTCCACAGCGGTTCGCTTTCCACTTCGTTAGTGTCAATGTATCCCGCACCCGGAATATGGCTCAGCAGATAAAATTTTGGCGCACCCCAGGCCGCTTCAATGACTTTCCAGTCACCAGCCGGTTTTGCGGTAACGTCTTTACCTTGCTGAAGATCGTGCAGCCATTGTGGGTAGACCAACTGTTCGAAGTGCGGCAGGCGCTGCAAGCGTGCAGGGTCCTGTAGCGCATCGCTAAGGGTCGAAATATGGTTAAAACCCACTTTTTGCAGGCGGTTTTTGACGGCTTTCACATCGCTGTCGTTGCCATACAGTGCCACTGGCACATCGGTTTTTAACTGATGTGCCTGAACCCAGGCGCTAAGTTGTTCATCGTTCATCTTGTCGAGCCAGGCGGCAGACAGATTCAGTGCGGAGGGTTCGTGCCCGGAAGGGCCATTGAGCGACTGAGGCCAGCCATTATAAAAAGCGCTCTGACGGGTATCGATTGCCGCGCCTTGTTTTTGCTGTAATTGGTTGAGGGTAAGCGTCTGTGCTGTTTCAGCAGCCCAGGAAGAAGCGCAAGCGAGCCCTAAAGCCAGTGCCAGCGCGGTCATTTGAGAAACACGTTTCATCGAATAGCCCGACGTTGAAAAAAAGAGGACGACATTGTGTGCCGCCGGTTAAGTAAAATCCTTGCGTTAACGCAGCATAACGCCACATTCACGCCCAGGAATCCATTTGTACTACACGGCCTGCCGGGGGGACGTCTTGCGTATCGTGGGTGACTTGCACCACAGGTATCCCCAACTTCCGCACTTCGGTGAAAACCCACAGGCGAAACGTATCCCGCAGTGACGCATCCAGGCGACTGAAGGGTTCATCCAGCAGCAAAGCCTGCGGTTGTGCCAGCAAGGCGCGAAGCAGGGCGATGCGTGAGCGTTGCCCTCCGGACAGCGATGCCGGGTCGCGGTGATAAAAGCCTGCCAGGTCCGCGCGCTCAAGGGCATGTTCCACTTCATCGCGTCTCGCCGTACCTTTCAGGTCAGCGGGTAGTGCCAGTGATAAATTTTGCCCAACACTGAAATGATCAAACAGCAGGGCATCCTGGAACAGAATACCAATCTGGCGCTGTGCGGTAGGTAATGTGTCAATGCGCCGTTCATTGAGCCATAGTTGACCGGAGGCACGAAATTGATCGGGGAGCGCACCAATCATCCACGAAAATAGTGAAGACTTGCCGCTACCCGAAGGCCCCATAATAGTGACGATGTCACCTTTATTGACCTGAAGGTTGACGCCTGTCAGCAGGGGTGTTGAACCCAGGTACAGGGAAACATCTTTCACTATGAGCATTAGCGGAGTCCTTGTCGAAAGCGGCCAACCCAGGCGGAAAGCGAGGCTGCGAGTGCGAAAACAACCAACGGTAACAGCAATTGCCATAGCGCCTGTGCCGCCAGAATAGCGGTGCTGCCACCGCTGCTTAATGCTACGGCTTCGGTCGTGAGTGTGGGATAACGACCTGCGCCCAACCATAATGTTGGCATGTACTGGGCAATACTCACCGAAAATCCTACGGCGAAAGCAATCAGTGCCGGGCGCAGAATCAACGGGCATTTTACCTGCCAGAAGATGCGGTTTTGTGTCCAGCCCAGCGTTTGCGCAATCACAATAAGGCGCGAGTCAATACGCTGCCATGCAGGCTTAAGCACAAACAGCATCCACGGTGTTACCCACAATAAATGCCCCCAGACCACCGTGATGAACTGGCCATCCTGTTGGGCATATAGCGCCAGCGTATATTGCCCGGTGACCAGCGGTAACGCGGGTAAGATAATGGGCAACCAGACCCAACGGTGCCCGGTTTGTGGCCCCCATTCCAGCCATATCAACAGCGTGGCTAGCGCAAGCGTACTGGCCAGAAGCCCCATTAGCAGGCTATTGATCAGCGCATCTCGGTTCAGCGATGAGTATTCTGCCATCAGGAGCAAAACGACTGCGCACACAATGCCGCTGAGGGGCAGAAGCTGTATCAGCGAGCGTCCGGCTGTACAGGATGAAAAATGCAGGCGTACACCGCTGATTGCCGGAATTGTGCGCCGCCAGCCGCGCCAGAGCAGATAGCCCGCCAGCGCAAAAATGACCAGTAACAGCACCAGCAGCAAACTGGCGAGAGCGCCTTTTGTCTGCTGGTCGGCGTCGCCCTGACTTAACCATTGCCAGCTCAACACTGCGAGTGTTGGCGGGTTGCCGGGCCCAAGGACGATCGCGACATCCACGACGGAGAGCGACCACGCGACAATCGCCAGCATAACTTTCCCTAGCGCTGGCGCGATAGAGGGCAATACCAGCCAGTTCAGACACTGCAACCGGTTGTAACCCAGTGAGTCCAGCACGATGACCTGTTGCGACAACTGCTTGTCACTCAATAAAGCGGAAAGGATCCAGAGCAAGAAAGCGCTTTCTTTCACCGCCAATGTGATGCCCAGACCCACACCGTAGCGGTCCAATAGTGGGCTGAGAAACGGCAATAGACGGTAGAGCATGCCGCCTTCGGCAAAAAGTAACAGCGTGCTGGTGGCAAAGGCAACGTGCGGAACCGCCAGCAGCCAGGGGAGGTGAGTACAAAGCCGCACCCATCTGGCGCCGGGCCAGAATGCAAGAACGGTCAGCAGGGCGATACTGAGCGCGCCAATGGCTGCCAGCGTGACAGAAACCAGTGTCGCCAGTAACGCTTGCAGGAGTTGGGGATCGGCAAACAGCGCCAGCCAGTGTGCAAGGGAAAGCGCTGGCGCAATTAGCGTAAAAGCCGCAGGGACCAGCGGCAAATAGATTGCCGTCATGAAGGCCCAGAGCAGCAGAATTAATGCGTACCGTAACGGCGTAGCCATTCTTGTTCCAGTGCATTTACCCAGGCTGCGTGTGGCTCAGGCAGGACAGCGGGGAGTCCTTTCGGGATTCGAGCCAGTAGCGCCTCCCGCTGTTCGGCTGGTAATTTTTTGGGGTCAAGCACTGAAGGATCGCCCCAAAAGGTGGGGTCAGCTTTGCGGAGCTGCGCTTCAGGCGAGAGCAGGAAGTTAGCCACCACTTTCGCCCCGGCACTGGCACGCGCATTAGCGGGAATGGTGACAAAATGCACATTGCCCAGCATGCCCTGAGAGAAGCCAAAACTATAGCTATTTTTCGGTAACTCGCCGCGAGCGATTTTTTGCTGTGCATGCGCGGGGTTAAAGGTTAACGATATCCGCAGCGTGCCGCTATTCAGCAGGGCATCCATCCGCGCAGGCGTAGGGGGAAAGTCTTTCCCTTCGCGCCACAGTACGGGATGTAAAGCGTCAAGATACTGCCACAAGGGGGCGGTAACCTCGGCGAACGTGGCTGCATCGGGAGCACTTTTCAGTGCTTGTGGTTTTGCAGTGAGCGTAATCAGCAACTGTTCGAGAAAAGCGGTACCGGTAAAGTCGGGTGGGCGCGGATAGGTCACCGTGCCGGGATGCGCTCGCGCAAACTCCAGCAGTGCCTGCGCAGAGCGAGGGGGGTGTTCTGTGATATCCCGATTGGCGATAAAGGTTAACTGCGCGCTACCCCACGGAGATTCAGCACCTTCAGTTGGAATGGCGAAGTCTTCAGTCACCGGTTGTTGGGTATCCACGTAGCGCCAGTTGGGCAGCATTTGCGCCCACTGCGTTTGCAGCAGGCCAGCGTCTTTCAGCGTGCGAAAATTCTCACCATTGACCCACAGGAGATCAACCGAACCGCCTGTTTTACGCCCTGATGCCGCTTCGGTTTGGATGCGTTTTACAGCATCGGCGGCATCCGCCAGACGGACAATTTTCAGGTTAATGGCATAGTGTGTTTTCATCTCACCGCTAACCCAGTCGAGATACTGATTAACGGCGTTATCGCCTCCCCAGGCGTTAAACCACACCGTCTGACCCCGGGCGTCGTTTTTGATGTGCTGCCAGTTATCACTCTGCGCAAAGGTCGCCAGCGGAGAGAACAGCAAACTCAGGCACAATAAACAGTAACGCATAGTATCTCCAGTCGTTTATGGAGGCTTCAGGAACGCTTCCTGTGCCGCTCAAGATAAAGGCCTCTTGCCACTGAAATCACGACACTCAGGGCAAACAGAATAAACAGCCCGGTCACGAACCAATATGTGCCGCCGGTCAGCAGGCTACCAGCCCATGAGTAAACGATAGTGGCAGGTAACTGGCCAAGACCGGTGGCGATGAAAAAATGACGAAAGCGGATGGACGTCAGGCCAGCGGCGTAACTGACCGGATCGAATGGAACGAAAGGTAACAGGCGGCAGACCAGAATGGCGTGTTTACCGTAGCGCTCAAAAAAGGCGTCCATATTTTTCAACACCGTTTTACCGGTTAATCTTTCTACTGTGCTGCGGCCGAACACCCGGGCGATAAAAAAGCAGAGTGCTGCCCCCGCCATCGCACTGGTCCAGGAGAGAACACCTCCCCAGAATGCGCCAAACAATGAGGCATTCGCAAAGGTGATCAGGAAGGCGGGAAGTGGGGCGATGATCGCCTGTAAAATCATCAGGAAGAACGATACGACCGCGGCCTGGGGACCCCAGGAACGAATGAAATTTTCAAGAGCATGCTGATCAAGCGTGGTAAACGCAGTCAGGCTCTGTGTGAGAAAGTCTCTCACGTCGGGCAGCCATGCCCACGCCATTAACGCGACTACCAACAGGGCAATGAACCCAGCCCGGCAACACTTTCTGAACTGTGTCTTATTCAGCGTTCTCATTTACCGGCAAGCTCTCGATTTGCAGAGGGGTCGACATGTTTATATCGGGCCCAGGCTTTTGCCGCCTGCACGAAGGCAAACAAGGCAAAGCCTGCAACACTGAGTTTAACGATAAACGCCCAGGTGATGCCTTCACTGGCGAGTTCGTGTGACATCAGCGTATAGATAAAGATACCAGGTAACGTGGTGACAGCTGAAATCAGAGTAAATGACCAGAACGGAATGGCCGTCAGTCCGTAAGCATAGTTTTGAATATTATAAGGAAACAGGGGGACGAGACGGGTCAGGATCAGAAAGTCGATACCGCTATGGGCAATCCCTTTTTCGATCGCCTGAAACGTCGCCGTATGCCCGACGTGTTTCAGTAATAGTTCCCGCCCAAGCCAGCGTGCCAGTAAAAATGACAATGCCGAGGCAACGGTTGCTGCCAGTAAAGAGATGAGCGTGCCAACCAGTGGGCCGAAAAGGATACCGCCGACAATCACCAGAATGCTGCCTGGTATCAGGCACAGCGCCGCGACGATAAAGAGCAGAATATAAAGCGCGTAGCCGAACAGCCCGCTTTGGCGGATGACATCTTGTAAATGATGGAGATTGGTTATCAGGTCAGACAGACCAAAATAGTGGAAAACCCCAGCCAGGGCGCAGAATAGCACTGCCACAATCAGCAGTCGGTATTCTGCCTTATGCGAACTTCTTTTTCATGGGGGGTCTCCTGTAAATCCGTGGGTGATGAAGCGCTTTCACCAGCGAAAAGTGCGCGCGAAGATATATTAAAATCCGGCTCGCAACAATGTATTACCGTCGCTTTATTGATTTTGCACAGAATATACTGACTCTCCAGGCGAGGCCCGGAGAGCGAAAAAATGCTGATGATTAGACGCGGAATTTTGCCCACACTGGCGCGTGGTCGGACGGTTTTTCCATGCTGCGGATCTCATAGTCGATACCCGTTTCTTCGCAACGTTCCGCCAGCGGATTGCTTGCCAGCAGCAGGTCAATACGCAGACCACGGTTATCGTCGAAGCCTTTCGAGCGGTAATCAAACCACGAAAACTGGTCGTTTTTATCAGGATGCGCGTGACGATAGGTGTCCACCAGTCCCCAACCTAACAGACGTTCCATCCACTCGCGTTCTTCCGGCAGGAAGGAACATTTCCCGGTACGCAACCAGCGTTTGCGATTCTCTTCGCCGATGCCGATATCCAGGTCGGTTGGGCTGATATTCATATCACCCATGATCAGCACCGGATTATCGCGTTTCAGCTCCGTCTCAAGATAGTTTTGTAAGTTCTGATAGAACGCCGCTTTTGCCGGGAATTTAGTTTCATGGTCGCGGCTTTCGCCCTGTGGGAAGTAGCCGTTGATGACGGTGATGTTGCCAAGCGGAGACGGGATCTCCGCCATAATGATACGGCGCTGAGCCTCTTCGTCATCATTCGGGAAACCACGGCGCACTGCAATCGGTGTTTCTTTGGTTAACAGTGCCACACCGTAATGGCCTTTCTGACCGTGATAGAAAACGTTGTAGCCCAATTTTGCTACCTCTTCGAGAGGGAACATATCGTCGTGAACTTTTGTCTCCTGTAAGCCAATAACATCCGGTTGGTGTTTTTCGACAATGGCTGCCAGTTGATGAGGACGGGCACGCAGGCCGTTGATATTAAAAGAGACAAATTTCATAGTCGCTGCCACTTTGTAAGATGAATAGTGCAAGGATGGTAGCAGAATTTCCACGAACTGACTGCTTCTTGTCACCTGATTCCAACAATGATTGCTAATGGTGTTAACGATGGAGCAAAAACTGCACCGTTTTGGCGCGAAGCGCGTCGCTATGGGGCAATAATTTCCGATAAATTTCGTATACGATCACAATTCCAGAATTATATTTGGCGACTGAATAAAATTGCGGTTTTTCCTCTATTTAGTCCTCTGATACGCAAACATATTCACTTTATATGCACGGATGGTGAATATCGTTGTGTTGTAACTTGTTGATATTCCGTTTAACGACTCCGTTTATGCACTTTTTTCGCTGGCTGGCACGAACCCTGCAATCTACATTTACACCGCAAACACTATATTTATTAACATATAAATAACCTTTTATTTACCGTTGAGGTCGCTATGTCTCTGTCAGTTACGCGTGAAAATTTTGATGAATGGATGATGCCTGTCTATGCCCCAGCGCCTTTTATTCCGGTGCGTGGTGAAGGTTCACGTCTGTGGGATCAACAGGGTAAAGAGTATATCGATTTCGCGGGAGGCATTGCGGTTAACGCACTGGGACATGCGCATCCGGCATTGCGTGAGGCATTAAACGACCAGGCCAGCAAATTCTGGCATACCGGCAACGGTTACACTAACGAACCGGTATTACGTCTGGCGAAGACGCTTATCGACGCGACGTTTGCCGAGCGTGTTTTCTTCTGCAACTCCGGCGCAGAGGCTAACGAAGCCGCACTAAAACTGGCGCGTAAATTTGCCCACGATCGGTTTGGCAGCCAAAAAAGCGGCATTGTGGCATTTAAAAACGCCTTCCACGGTCGCACGCTGTTTACCGTCAGTGCCGGGGGGCAGCCAGCCTATTCACAGGATTTCGCACCACTGCCGCCGGATATCCGTCATGCGGTGTATAACGATCTTGACTCCGCCAGCCAATTGATTGATGACACCACCTGTGCGGTTATTGTGGAGCCAGTGCAGGGGGAAGGTGGCGTCGTGCCGGCAACCACCGCGTTTTTACAGGGGCTGCGTGAATTATGCGATCGGCATAATGCGCTGTTGATTTTTGATGAGGTACAGACTGGCGTCGGGCGTACCGGCGAACTGTATGCCTATATGCACTACGGTGTGACACCAGACCTGCTGACGACGGCCAAAGCGCTTGGTGGTGGATTCCCTATTGGCGCGTTATTGACCACAGAACGTTGCAGCAGCGTGATGACCGTGGGCACTCACGGCACAACTTACGGCGGAAACCCATTAGCCACTGCCGTAGCGGGTAAGTTGCTGGAAATTGTTAACACGCCGGAAGTCCTCAATGGTGTGAAACAGCGCCATGACTGGTTTGTGGAGCGTATTAACGCTATTAACGAACGTTTTGGATTGTTTAGTGAAATCCGTGGCCTTGGGCTGCTGATTGGTTGTGTGTTGAATGCGGAATTTGCCGGAAAAGCGAAACAGATCTCCCAGGAAGCGGCCAATGCAGGCGTCATGGTGTTGATTGCCGGCGGTAACGTGGTGCGTTTTGCGCCTGCGCTAAATGTCAGCCAGGAAGAGGTGGCAACCGGACTCGATCGTTTTGCGCTGGCATGCGAACGCATTAAAGCAGGAGGTTCATCATGATGGTGATCCGTCCTATTGAACACGCGGATATCACCGCGTTAATGCAGCTTGCCAGTAAGACCGGCGGTGGGTTGACGTCATTGCCCGCAAATGAAGCCACGCTGGCGGCGCGTATTGATCGTTCGTTGAAAACCTGGCGTGGCGAGTTGCCTAAAAGCGAGCAGGGCTACGTTTTTGTATTGGAAGACAGTGCCACCGGAACCGTGGCGGGGATTTGTGCGATTGAAGTGGCGGTAGGGCTTAACGATCCCTGGTACAACTACCGTGTTGGCACGCTGGTTCATGCTTCGAAAGAGTTGAATGTCTATAACGCATTGCCGACGCTGTTTCTCAGTAATGATCACACCGGAAGTAGTGAGCTTTGCACCCTGTTTCTCGATCCGGACTGGCGTAAAGAAGGTAACGGCTATTTGCTGTCGAAGTCGCGCTTTATGTTTATGGCGGCGTTTCGTGACCGTTTTAACGAAAAAGTCGTTGCAGAGATGCGGGGTGTCATTGATGAACACGGTTATTCACCATTCTGGCAAAGCCTTGGCAAGCGCTTTTTCTCGATGGAATTCAGCCGCGCAGATTTTCTCTGTGGCACCGGACAAAAAGCGTTTATTGCAGAGCTGATGCCTAAACATCCTATATATACCCACTTCCTGTCGGAAGAAGCGCAAAGCGTGATTGGCGAAGTGCATCCGCAAACGGCGCCAGCCCGTGCGGTGCTGGAGAAAGAAGGGTTTCGCTACCGCAACTACATCGATATTTTCGACGGCGGGCCGACGCTGGAATGCGATATCGACCGGGTACGTGCTATCCGCAAAAGTCGACTGGTGGAAGTGGCTGAAGGTCAGCCTGCACTGGGCGAATTTCCTGCCTGCCTGGTGGCTAATGAAAATTACCAAAACTTCCGCGTCATGTTAGTGCGTGCCGATCCGAATACCCAGCGACTGGTACTGACGGCAGCGCAACTGGACGCCCTGAAATGCCACGCGGGTGACCATGTACGTTTTGTGCGTCTTTGTGCAGAGGAGAAAGCAGCATGACATTATGGATAAACGGCGACTGGGTGACCGGGTTGGGCGCACGTCGGGTGAAAACGAACCCGGTGAGCGGGGATGTGCTGTGGCAAGGCAATGATGCCGATGCGACTCAGGTAGCACTGGCATGCCAGGCGGCGCGGGCTGCCTTTCCGGGCTGGGCAAAACAGGCTTTTGCTGCCCGCCAGGACATTGTCGAGAAATTCGCGACGCTGCTGGAGAGTAATAAAGCAGAACTGACGGCGATCATTGCACGGGAAACCGGCAAGCCGCGTTGGGAAGCTGCAACCGAACTGACGGCGATGATCAATAAAATTGCCATCTCAGTGAAGGCGTATCACACCCGTACCGGAGAACAGCATAACGCGCTGCCAGATGGCGCAGCGACGTTACGTCATCGCCCACACGGTGTGCTGGCCGTGTTTGGCCCGTATAACTTCCCCGGTCATTTACCTAATGGTCATATCGTTCCGGCGTTGTTGGCTGGCAATACGCTGATTTTCAAGCCCAGCGAGCTGACGCCGTGGACCGGTGAGGCGGTGATCAAACTGTGGGAACAGGCGGGATTACCGCCGGGCGTATTGAACCTGGTTCAGGGGGGGCGTGAAACAGGACAGGCACTGAGTGCGCTGGAGGACCTTGATGGTCTGTTGTTTACCGGTAGCGCAAATACGGGTTATCAGCTGCATCGTCAGCTATCTGGCCAGCCGGAAAAGATCCTCGCGCTGGAGATGGGCGGGAACAACCCGCTGATTATCGAGAACTCCGAAGATATTGATGCGGCGGTACATCTGACTATTCAATCAGCGTTTGTTACAGCCGGGCAACGGTGTACCTGTGCCCGTCGTCTGCTGGTTAAAAAAGGGGCGCAGGGCGATGTGTTTCTGGCGCGGCTGGTGGATGTCTGTCAGCGTTTAATACCGGACAACTGGGATGCACAACCGCAACCGTTTATTGGTGGGCTTATTTCTGAACAGGCGGCGCAACATGTTTGTGACGCCTGGCAACGCCTTGCAGCGCAGGGAGGGCGAACCCTACTGGCACCACGGCAGGTATGCGCGGGGACTTCACTGTTGACTCCCGGCATAATTGAACTGACCGGCGTGGCGAATGTCGCGGATGAAGAGGTCTTCGGCCCGCTGCTCGGTGTCTGGCGTTATGACAGCTTTGATGATGCGATTCGCATGGCCAACAATACCCGCTTTGGTTTGTCGTGCGGGCTGGTTTCGCCGGATCGCAATCAGTTTGACCAATTGCTACTGGAAGCTCGTGCGGGCATCGTCAACTGGAATAAGCCGCTAACCGGGGCGGCAAGCACCGCGCCGTTCGGTGGGATTGGTGCTTCAGGCAACCATCGCGCCAGTGCGTGGTATGCCGCAGATTATTGCGCCTGGCCGATGGCGAGCCTGGAATCTCCGACCCTGACGCTGCCGACAGCGCTTAGCCCAGGACTCGATTTTTCACGCGAGGATAAGCCATGAAAGCGCGTGAAGTAAATTTCGACGGCCTGGTGGGACTGACTCACCATTATGCGGGGCTGTCATTTGGTAATGAGGCCTCAACCCGGCACCGTTTCCAGGTGTCGAATCCCCGTCTGGCGGCGAAACAGGGCCTGTTGAAGATGAAGGCGTTGGCCGATGCCGGATTCCCGCAGGCGGTGATCCCACCTCACGAGCGTCCCTATATTCCCGTGCTGCGCCAGTTGGGATTTAGCGGCAGTGATGAACAGGTGCTGGAAAAGGTGGCACGGCAGGCACCTCACTGGCTCTCCAGTGCCAGTTCCGCTTCGCCGATGTGGGTGGCGAATGCGGCCACGGTCTGTCCTTCGGCAGATTCGCTGGACGGGAAAGTGCATCTGACCGTCGCCAACCTGAATAACAAGTTTCACCGTTCGCTGGAGGCTTCGACCACTGAAGCGTTGTTAAACGCGATCTTCCGTGATGAGAGCCGCTTTACGATCCATAGTGCATTGCCACAAGTTGCGTTACTGGGTGATGAAGGTGCGGCTAACCATAACCGCCTCGGCGGTGATTATGGTGATCCCGGCGTGCAGGTGTTTGTCTATGGTCGTGAAGAGGGCAACGGCGCGCAGCCGAAGCGTTATCCGGCGAGGCAATCACGTGAGGCCAGCGAAGCTGTTGCGCGCCTGAATCACGTGAACCCTAAGCAGATTATCTTTGCTCAGCAAAACCCGGATGTTATCGATCTTGGTGTGTTTCATAACGATGTTATTGCGGTATCAAATCGTCAGGTGCTGTTTTGTCATGAATTGGCGTTTGCCAACCAGCAGGCGTTGTTAGAGCAGTTACGTAGCCAGGTGGCGGGATTTACGGCGCTGGAAGTTCCCCTGGCGGAAGTGTCAGTGCAGGATGCTGTGGCAACGTATCTGTTTAACAGCCAGCTACTCAGTCGTGATGACGGTTCAATGATGTTGGTCTTGCCGCAGGAATGCCGGGAGCATGCAGGGGTATGGCATTATTTAAACCATCTGCTTGAAGATGACAACCCGATTGACGATCTACGGGTATTCGATCTGCGCGAAAGCATGTCCAACGGTGGTGGCCCGGCGTGTCTGCGCCTTCGGGTCGTGTTAACCCCACAGGAGCAACAGGCGGTGAACCCGGCGGTTCTCATGAATGATGTGCTGTTTAACACGCTGAATAACTGGGTTGATCGTTACTATCGCGATCGCCTTACCGCAGCCGATCTTGCTGACCCGCAGTTGCTGCGCGAAGGGCGTGAAGCATTGGATACGTTGACACAATTACTCAAGCTCGGTTCGGTGTATCCCTTCCAGCAGGAGCGTACACGTCATGGATAATTTCCTTGCGCTGACGCTTGCGGGGGACTCGCCAGATACCTCCCGGGGGAAAGCTCACGGTTTTGACTGGCAATGGATTGGACATGGCATGCTGGAACTGACGCCGGTTGTTCCGGTTGAGCGTTCGCTGGTTTTGTCTGCGGGCATTCATGGTAACGAAACCGCACCAGTCGAAATACTGGATACATTGCTGTCCGGGGTGTTTAGCGGCAAGCTGCCGCTGACATGGCGGCTATTGGTGATCCTGGGCAATCCGCAGGCGTTAGCTGCGGGCAAACGCTATTGTCATAGCGATCTGAACCGTATGTTTGGTGGCCGCTGGCAACTCTTCGATGAGAGTGGTGAAACACGGCGTGCCCGCGAGCTTGAACTGTGTCTGGAAGATTTTTACGCGCGGGCAAAGGCACCTGTTCGCTGGCATCTCGATCTCCACACGGCTATTCGCGGGTCACATCATTTGCGTTTTGGCGTGCTACCGCAGCGTGATGTGGCATGGGATGAGGCGTTCCTTCACTGGCTGGGGGATGCGGGGCTGGAGGCTCTGGTTTTCCACCAGGCACCAGGCGGAACGTTTACCCATTTTAGTGGGGAGCATTTTGGCGCGCTGGCCTGCACGCTGGAGCTGGGCAAGGCGCTGCCGTTTGGGCAAAACAACCTGTCACAGTTTGCTCACACTGCGCAGGCGCTGGCAATGTTGTTGACAGGCAGACCCGCAGCGGCAGCTGAGACGCCGCCGTTACGTTATCGCGTGGTAGCGCAAATTACACGGCGCAGCGACGATTTCATTCTCTACATGGACAACCAGACACTTAACTTTACCGCATTTAAAGAGGGAACCGTACTGGCTCAGGATGGTGATGAACGTTTTATCGTCACCCATGACGTTGAATATGTTCTCTTTCCTAATCCCAATGTGGCCTGTGGTTTACGTGCGGGACTGATGCTGGAAAGGTTGTAAAAGATATATCCGCCCTTGGGTTAATCTCTGAGGGCTTATTTTTGCGTGCTGTTTATATTTATTACGGATTATTCCTGGTAAGTTGCTTTCTTAATAACCAGAGTTCAGGTATAGTTCTTCATAATCCTTTCAAAATCATCCTGTTGTAATTTTTTATTTCAACTCTCCGCAATTTATTCTTTTTTTCTTCATAATTGATGGAAGTTTGTTTTTTACACTTTCATTGTTTTACCGTTACTCTGATTAATTGACGCTTAAGCCGGTAAAGTTAATCCCGTCAACACGACATCACATTGCATAAGAGTCGCATGAATGTCGTAAGAATAACTGAAAGGAAGGATAGAAATTATGCGTAAACTGACTGCTCTGTTTGTTGCCTCTACCCTGGCGCTGGGCGCTGCAAATCTGGCTCATGCCGCTGACACGACCACAGCCGCTCCGGCAGATGCCAAACCGATGGTGCACCACAACGGTAAGTTTGCCCCGCATCATGACATGATGTTTAAAGACCTGAACCTGACCGATGCACAGAAACAACAGATCCGCGACATCATGAAAGGTCAGCGCGATCAGATGAAACGTCCTCCGCTGGAAGAACGCCGTGCAATGCACGATATCATCGCCAGCGATAGCTTCGATAAAGCGAAGGCTGAAGCGCAGATTGCGAAGATGGAAGAACAGCGCAAAGCTAACATGCTGGCGCATATGGAAACGCAGAACAAAATCTACAACATTCTGACCCCGGAACAGAAAAAACAGTTTAATGCCAATTTTGAGAAGCGTCTGACAGAACGTGCAGCGCAGAAAGGTAAAATGCCACAGGCTGCTGAATAATCGGTAGGCGTCTATACTCAAACATTCACGTTGTGTCGGAGCAGATTGCCCCGCACAGCGTGAAAAAAAACTCAAGACCGCCGGCCTTGTCCACAACACGTTTAACGATGTGGGCAGGATCGGCGGTTTTTTCTTTCCTACCTCTTGCACAGCGCTTCGGACACGTTATGCTCCTGAAGCCCGCGAAAATGCTACCTGGATCAGCGCGTTAAACTTTTTTGCAAAACGCCATGGTCATCGCTAAGGCAAATCAACTCTGCTGCCGATAACAACGAGCAGGGTGAATGATAACAATGATGATTTGGCTGCCTGATGACGGCATGTCGGCGCACAGTGCCTTTCTGGAGGGATGATGGAGTACTTTGATATCCGCAAAATGCCGGTTAATCTCTGGCGTAATGGTGCGGGAGAAACGCGTGAAATATGTTGTTTTCCGCCAGCAACGCGCGACTTTCACTGGCGGGCGAGTATTGCCTCCATTGCTGCGAACGGCGAATTTTCACTCTTCCCCGGCGTTGAGCGCGTTATTACGCTGCTCGAAGGGGGAGAAGTCACGCTGGAAGGCGCTAACACGCTACCGCATACGCTAAAACAGCATCAGCCTTTTACTTTCGCCGGTGACCGCGTGGTAAAAGCGAAGCTGACGGAAGGGCAGATGTCGATGGATTTTAATATCATGACCCGTCGGGATGTTTGCCAGGCGAAAGTTCGTGTGGCTGACAGGACGTTTACGACCTTTGGTTCGCGTGGCGGCGTGGTATTTGTGATTAGCGGAGCCTGGCAACTGGGGGATAAGTTGCTGACGGCTGACCAGGGGGCGTGCTGGCATGACGGTAAGCATACGTTGCGACTGTTGGAGCGTGAGGGGAAGTTGTTGTTTAGTGAGATTAACTGGAAGCCTGGTTTTTCGCCTGATTCGGTGCAATGACGTCGTTTGGGCCGGATAAGCCCTTTTGTGGTTATCCGGCACGGGTAAATCAGCGAATTACGCTTTTTTCCAGAAGTCGTCAAACACCGTAATCGGTGGGCGGCGTTTGTGTTCTGTCTTCACGTACCAGCCTTCAATTTTCTTCGCAACGTCGGCATCCAACGTTTTTCCTTCCAGATAATCGTCAATGTTGTCGTAGGTAACGCCTAATGCGGCTTCATCGGGCAGAGAAGGACGATCGTCTTCGAGGTCGGCGGTTGGCGCTTTCTTGTATAAATGTTCAGGGCAACCTAATGCCGCAAGAAGCTGCTTACCCTGACGCTTGTTGAGGCGAAATATTGGGTTAATGTCCGTGCCGCCATCGCCATACTTGGTAAAGAATCCGGTAATGGCTTCTGCGGCGTGATCGGTACCCACGACAACACCGCTGGTCATTCCGGCGATACTGTATTGTGCCTTCATACGCTCGCGGGCTTTTTCGTTGCCGCGCACAAAATCGCTCAGTTCAATACCTGCTTCCCGCAATGCCTGCTCGCTGGCCAATACCGCGCCTTTGATGTTGACGGTGAGTACACGGTCAGGTTGTATGAACGCGATCGCGTCCTGACAGTCCTGTTCATCGGCCTGCACACCATAAGGCAGGCGCACGGCAATAAACTGCAAAGCATCGTTACCCGTTTCTTCACGTAACTCGGAAATCGCCATTTGGCATAACTTTCCGGCCAGGGTGGAGTCCTGCCCACCGCTAATCCCTAACACCAGTGATTTAAGGAAAGGGTAGGTTTTGAGGTACGATTTCAGAAAATCCACGCTGCGGCGAATTTCCTCTTCTGCATTAATGTGTGGTTTGGCGCCAAGTGCCCGGATTATCTCTTGCTGCAGAGTCATTTAACCCCCTCCAAAAAATGAAATGATCAAAAATAATGATGTGTTAAAGCTAACGCGTTGACGCCCAAACGACAAGGGATGCAGCCGGATATAACATCATTTTGTTTTGATAGAATTTTCTGAAATGACCCGAGTATCCACTGACAGCTTGAAAAATGCGTTGTTGTGCTCCAGGCTTATATAACACGCTGAAAAACAAGAGGACGGAATATGAACAAGAATCTAACAGGAATTCTGAGCGCAGCGGCGGTATTGACTATGCTGGCAGGGTGTACGGCTTACGATCGTACCAAAGACCAATTTGTGCAGCCCGTGGTGAAAGATGTGAAGAAAGGGATGAGCCGGGCGCAAGTGGCGCAGATTGCCGGCAAACCGTCATCTGAAGTCAGCATGATCCATGCGCGTGGTACATGTCAGACCTACATCCTGGGTCAACGAGATGGTAAAGCAGAGACCTATTTTGTTGCATTAGATGATACTGGGCACGTGATTAATTCCGGCTACCAGACCTGTGCGGAGTACGACACCGACCCGCAGTCTGCGAAGTAGTTGCATCTGTTTATTGCCTGAGCACTCTGCAGAACCGGCCACTGTGCCGGTTTTTTTGTGTCACGCGATCTTATTTATTGTCGCGAATTATTTGCCTGAAGTGTGAGGGGTGTCATAACCACAGGTCAAGGAGAGACAATTTAGTTGGTCAATGAAATACCATCCGCTGATGCAATCCCGTATACTCATTTCAGCCACCTAAAAAAGTAATTTAGCTGACGCAAGTTACCCAGAGCATGGATGCAGGTTATGGCTTGCGGAGTGTCTGGTACACAGATAATCGCACATGAGGATCGTTTTAATGGAAAAGAAACACATTTATCTGTTTTGTTCTGCGGGCATGTCGACTTCTTTGTTAGTCTCGAAGATGCGTGCTCAGGCTGAAAAATACGAAGTGCCGGTTATCATTGAAGCGTTTCCCGAAACGCTGGCCGGAGAAAAAGGCCCAGTAGCTGATGTTGTGTTATTAGGTCCACAGATTGCTTATATGTTGCCCGAAATTCAGCGTTTGTTACCTAACAAACCTGTAGAAGTGATTGACTCGCTGTTGTATGGCAAAGTCGATGGTTTAGGCGTGCTTAAGGCTGCAGTTGCAGCAATTAAAAAAGCCGCAGCAAATTAATTATTTTATTTTAAATTTTCCCGTCAAAGAGTTATTTCATTAACATTCACCGCAATTGTTAATTGCGGTATTTAAGGGTATTTTTCTATGAGTAACGCTATTGCTTCACTTGAAAAGGTACTCCTTCCTTTTGCTGTAAAAATTGGAAAGCAGCCACACGTTAATGCAATCAAAAACGGTTTTATTCGTTTAATGCCGTTAACCCTCGCAGGGGCTATGTTTGTGTTAATCAATAACGTTTTCCTGAGCTTTGGGGAGGGGTCGTTTTTTTATTCCATGGGCATTCGACTTGATGCTTCAACTATTGAAACGCTAAATAGTTTAAAAGGCATCGGTGGGAACGTCTATAACGGTACGCTGGGTATTATGTCATTGATGGCGCCATTCTTTATCGGTATGGCGTTGGCAGAAGAACGCAAAGTCGATGCACTGGCTGCTGGTTTATTATCTGTCGCCGCATTTATGACAGTCACACCTTACAGCGTGGGCGAAGCCTATGCCGTGGGTGCTAACTGGTTGGGCGGTGCAAACATTATTTCCGGTATTATTATCGGCCTGGTGGTCGCGGAAATGTTCACCTTCGTCGTGCATCGTAATTGGGTTATTAAATTACCTGATAGCGTTCCGGCTTCTGTTTCTCGCTCGTTTTCCGCACTGATTCCTGGCTTCATTATCCTCTCTATTATGGGGATCATCGCCTGGGCGTTGAACACCTGGGGAACGAACTTCCACCAGATCATCATGGATTCCATTTCAACTCCGCTGGCGTCACTGGGTAGTGTGGTGGGTTGGGCGTACGTGATTTTTGTTCCGCTGTTGTGGTTCTTTGGTATTCACGGTTCTTTGGCACTGACTGCACTGGACAGCGGTATCATGACCCCCTGGGCACTGGAAAACATCTCTATCTACCAACAGTTTGGTTCCGTAGACGCGGCACTGGAAGCGGGTAAGACGTTCCACGTCTGGGCGAAGCCGATGCTGGACTCCTATATTTTCCTGGGAGGGAGTGGGGCAACGTTGGGTCTGATTATTGCTATCTTCCTGGCTTCTCGTCGCGCTGATTATCGTCAGGTAGCAAAACTGGCACTGCCATCAGGTCTGTTCCAGATTAACGAACCCATTCTGTTCGGTCTGCCGATTATCATGAACCCGGTTATGTTTATTCCATTCATCCTGGTTCAGCCGATTCTGGCAGCGATTACACTGGCTGCGTATTACACAGGCATTATTCCACCGATTACCAACATTGCACCGTGGACGATGCCAACCGGGTTGGGCGCATTCTTTAACACCAACGGTAGCGTCGCTGCTCTGCTGGTCGCGTTGTTTAACCTTGGTATCGCAACGCTGGTGTACCTGCCATTCGTGGTCGTCGCCAACAAAGCTCAGAACGTGATTGATAAAGAAGAAAGCGAAGAAGATATCGCTAACGCATTGAAATTCTAAATTTAATCCGGCATGGCTATGCGGCCATGCCGGACTGAACCAGAGGAAAAGAGTATGTTAGATATCGAAAATATCGTCGATACGCAGTCAGAGGCTGAAGAGCTTGAAGAAGTGGTGATGGGGCTCATCATCAACTCGGGTCAGGCACGTAGTCTGGCGTACGGCGCGCTCAAATTGGCCAAACAGGGTGATTTTGAGTCAGCGAAGACCATGATGGAGCAGTCTCGCATGGCGCTGAACGAAGCACACCTTGTCCAGACCAAACTGATTGAAGGCGATCAGGGTGAAGGTAAAATGAAAGTCAGCCTGGTGCTGGTCCATGCACAGGACCACCTGATGACGTCGATGCTGGCACGTGAACTGGTGACAGAACTGATTGAGCTTCACGAGAAGCTGAAATAGCGAGGAGTGCAGAATGCAGCTACAGATTAACGCACCGGAAATCAAAACCGTCTATGAGCAGCAGCTTTTTAATGGCAAAAATTTTCATGTGTTCATCTATAACAAAACTGAGAGCATCAGTGGGCTGCATCAGCATGATTACTACGAATTTACCCTTGTCTTAACTGGACGTTACTATCAGGAGATCAACGGTAAGCGTGTACTGCTTGAGCGTGGGGACTTTGTCTTTATCCCGTTGGGATCGCACCATCAAAGTTTCTATGATTTCGGCGCGACGCGAATTCTTAACGTTGGCATCAGTAAACGTTTTTTTGAACAGCACTATCACCCGTTGCTGCCATTTTGTTTCGTTGCATCGCAGGTGTATCGGGCGAACAGCTCGTTTCTTACCTACATCGAAACGGTTATAGCATCACTGAATTTTCGTGAAAGCGGACTGGATGAATTTGTAGAAGTGGTCACCTTCTACATTATTAATCGGTTACGCCATCATCGGGAAGAACAGGTGCTGGATGATATTCCACAATGGCTTAAAACTACCGTGGAAAGCATGCATGACAAAAGGCAGTTCAGCGAAAATGCGCTGGAAAATATGATACACCTGTCCGCAAAATCCCAGGAGTATCTGACCCGTGCAACCCAGCGTTATTACAGTAAAACGCCAATGCAGATTATTAATGAAATTCGCATTAATTTTGCTAAAAAACAGCTGGAAATGACTAACTATTCTGTAACTGATATTGCCTATGAGGCTGGTTACAGTAGTCCGAGCCTGTTTATTAAAACGTTTAAAAAGCTGACGTCGTTTACACCCAATAGCTACCGTAAGAAATTAACGGAATTTAATCAGTAGATTTTATTTACCAATAACCAATTTTTATAGCTTGCCCAAAATAGCGCTGGGACTGCCACGCTATACCTGACGAATGGGTTGAGCATAATACGTGTCAGTGTTTTTACACTGAAGGGAGAAATTATGAGCCAGAAATTAAAAGTCGTCACTATCGGTGGCGGGAGCAGCTACACCCCTGAATTACTTGAAGGCTTTATTAAGCGTTATCATGAATTACCGGTCTCTGAATTGTGGCTGGTGGATGTCGACGGTGGTAAAGAGAAGCTGGACATTATTTTTGACCTCTGCCAGCGCATGATTGATAAAGCTGGCGTCCCGATGAAAGTGTACAAAACGCTGGATCGCCGAGAAGCGCTGAAAGATGCTGATTTTGTCACCACGCAGTTGCGCGTAGGGCAACTTAAGGCTCGTGAACAGGATGAACGTATCCCTCTGAGCCATGGTTATCTGGGGCAGGAAACTAACGGTGCTGGAGGCCTGTTTAAAGGACTACGTACCATTCCGGTGATCTTTGACATTGTGAAGGATGTGGAAGAACTGTGCCCGAATGCGTGGGTGATTAACTTCACTAACCCGGCTGGCATGGTAACTGAAGCGGTCTATCGCCATACTAACTTCAAGAAGTTTATCGGCGTGTGCAATATTCCAATCGGTATGAAGATGTTTATCAGCGACGTCCTGGCGCTGAAACAGAGTGATGATTTATCCATCGATCTGTTTGGTCTGAACCATATGGTCTTCATTAAGGATGTTCTGGTCAACGGTGTGTCACGTTTTGATGAACTGCTGGACGGCGTAGCGTCGGGTCAGTTGAAAGCCTCTGGCGTGAAGAACATCTTCGATCTGCCGTTCAGTGAAGGGCTGATTCGTTCACTGAGACTGCTGCCGTGCTCGTATTTGCTGTATTACTTCAAGCCAAAAGAGATGCTGGCGATTGAAATGGGTGAATATTACAAAGGTGGCGCACGCGCACAGGTAGTACAAAAAGTTGAGAAGCAACTGTTTGATCTGTATAAAAATCCTGAGTTGAATGTTAAGCCGAAAGAGCTGGAACAGCGTGGCGGGGCTTATTACTCTGATGCCGCGTGTGAAGTCATCAATGCTATCTACAACGATAAACAGACCGAGCATTACGTCAACATTCCTCATCATGGCCATGTTGATAATATTCCTGCGGACTGGGCTGTTGAGATGACCTGCACGCTGGGACGCAATGGTGCAACGCCGCACCCACGTATCACCCATTTCGATGAAAAGGTCCTGGGCCTTATCTATACCATTAAAGGTTTTGAAGTGGCGGCGAGCAACGCAGCACTGAGCGGCGAGTTGAATGATGTACTGTTGGCGTTAAACCTGAGTCCACTAGTGCATTCAGACACTGATGCTGAAATTCTTGCCCGTGAGCTGATCCTGGCGCATGAAAAATGGCTGCCAAATTTCGCTGGATGCATCGAGAAGCTTAAAAGCGAACAACACTAACTGAGGTTGGCTATGGAACGCGTACTGATTGTGAATGCGGATGATTTTGGCCTGAGCAAAGGGCAAAACTACGGCATTGTTGAAGCCTGTCGCAATGGCATTGTCACCTCAACCACTGCTCTGGTGAATGGCGAGGCGATAGAGCATGCGGTACAGCTTAGTCGCGATTTACCGGAACTTGCCGTTGGGATGCACTTTGTCCTGACGCTTGGCAAACCGTTAACGGCGATGCCGGGTCTGACGCGTGACGGTGTGTTAGGAAAATGGATCTGGCAGATGGCAGAGGAAGATACATTGCCGCTGGACGAGATTTCTCAGGAGCTGGCTGCACAGTATCAGCGTTTTATTGACCTGTTCGGGCGGGAGCCGACGCATCTGGATAGTCATCACCACGTGCATATGTTCCCGCAGATTTTCCCGATTGTCGCCAGTTTTGCCGCGGAGAGGGGTGTTGCGTTGCGGATCGATCGGCAGACGGTGTTCCTGGCGTCCGATTTACCGGAAACGTTGCGTACCTCCCAGGGATTTAGCAGTGAGTTTTATGGCGACGCGATTTCTGAGGCCCTGTTCTTGCAGACGCTGGACGCGTCCGCAGACCGGGGAGAGTCCTCGCTGGAAGTGATGTGTCATCCGGCGTTTATCGATGACATCATTCGACAAAGTGCCTACTGTTACCCCCGCTTAACTGAGCTTGACGTACTGACGTCTTCGTCATTGAAATACGCTATTGCGGAGCGCGGTTATCGTCTTGGCAGTTTTCTGAACGTTTAATTCCTGAGTTGGCGGCGCGTCGGTGCGCCGCATTTTTTTGTCTGCGTCATTGATATTTGCCGCAACCAGTCCGTCCCCCCCGTTATCGCCACCCACTTCACGAATTCACTGTTTTTGCACCGTCCGAGGGTAAAATCAGCTAAGATAGCGTTTTTCAGATTTTTAGAATTTGTCTTTAGTGAAGCAACTGATTATGAAACCTCTTCGCCAACAAAATCGTCCGGTTATCAGCTATGTTCCTCGTGTGGAGCCAGCTCCACCAGAGCATGCGGTGAAAATGGATGCGTTTCGTGACGTATGGATACTGCGCGGAAAATATGTCGCTTTTGTCTTAATGGGGGAGGCGTTTCAGCGTTCGCCTGCATTTACGGTTCCGGAGTCGGCACAGCGCTGGGCTAACCAAATTCGCCAGGAAAACGAACTGAGCGATTAATTAGATATAAAAAAACCGCCGGGGAATAACTCACCGGCGGTTTTTTGTTTTATACAGACAGGCTTTTAGCGATGCGCCAGTTCGGCGTGATCGTCGCTGTCCAGAATCGTTTTATCGGTCTGTTTCAGCCATTGGCTGGTAAGCGTACCCGCGGTCATGGAACCGCTAACGTTCAATGCAGTACGGCCCATATCGATCAGTGGTTCAACAGAAATCAGCAGAGCAACCAATGTGACCGGCAGACCCATGGCAGGCAGTACGATCAGTGCCGCGAAGGTCGCGCCACCGCCCACACCCGCAACCCCTGCGGAACTGACGGTCACGATACCCACCAGTGTGGCAATCCACATTGGGTCCAGCGGGTTAATACCGACAGTCGGTGCCACCATCACGGCCAGCATCGCCGGGTACAGACCCGCACAACCGTTTTGACCAATCGTTGCACCAAAAGAGGCGGCAAAGCTGGCAATGGACTCAGGGACGCCCAGGCGACGGGTTTGTGCTTCGACGTTCAGTGGAATAGAAGCGGCGCTGGAGCGGCTGGTGAAGGCGAAAGTCAATACCGGCCAGACTTTGCGGAAGTATTTCAGTGGGCTAACGCCGTTAATACCCAGCAGGATGCCGTGTACGACGAACATAATGCCCAGGCCGAGATACGAGGCAACGACGAAGCTGCCCAGCTTGATGATGTCCTGCAGATTGGAACCGGCAACCACTTTGGTCATCAGCGCCAGAACACCGTACGGAGTCAGTTGCATCACCAGACGAACCAGCTTCATCACCCAGCTCTGCAGGGTATCGATAGCCGTTAATACGCGCTCGCCTTTTGGCGCATCATCTTTCAGCAGTTTAAGTGCCGCAACGCCCAGGAAGGCCGCGAAAATAACGACGCTGATAATCGACGTCGGGTTTGCACCCGTAAGATCGGCAAATGGGTTTTTCGGGATAAACGACAGCACCAACTGCGGCACGCTGAGGTCGGCAACTTTACCCACATAATTGGTTTCAATGGCGGTCAGGCGTGCGGTTTCAGCGCCGCCTTGCACCAGCCCTTCAGCAGTCAGACCAAACAGGTTTGTCACCAGAACACCCACCAGTGCGGCGATCAGCGTGGTAAACAGTAGCGTTCCGATAGTGAGGAAACTAATTTTGCCCAACTGAGAGGCGTTGTGCAGACGCGCAACGGCACTGAGAATAGAAGCAAAAACCAGCGGCATAACAATCATTTGCAGCAGTTGTACGTAACCGTTGCCGACAATGTTAAACCACTGTACGGAATCTTTCAGTACCTGGCTGTCGGACCCGTAAATGGTGTGCAGGGCGAGACCAAACACCACGCCCATGACCAGACCGACCAGTACTTTTTTGGCCAGACTCCACTGTTTGTGGCGGGCTTGCGCCAGCACGAACAGCAGTACTACGAACACGATAATGTTCGCGATTAATGGAAAGTTCATCCCCGTTCTCCTGATCTTATTATGCGTATCACCATGTAATGGTGATTCTGTTGGCGCAAGATTAGCAGAACTGTGACTTGCCTCTTATATTCAAATGGAATTGTTTATACCTAAAATGACATTTTGGCTGTTTTATTAATCAGCCTGGTGCTTTATAAACCGATTAAACTGCATCTGTAGCGTGTTAATCATCTGCGATGACCAGCGCACTGCGCTGTTTTCCGGCATCGTCTGAGGCATCCAGATGGCCCAGGCAAACAGCGCCATGCACAAAAAGCGCTCCAGCTGATTTCCCTTCTGCGGGACGAGGATTGGCAGACGAAAGCGCCAGCGACAGGGCCAAAGCAGGGGAACGCCTGCCGGGGTCAGCATATCGGCCAGTATGTGACTGAGATAGCCCAACACCATACCTTGTAGCGCATCGGCCGGGATTATCCAGCTATCCGGAACTTTCAGGTAAAACGTGGCCAGCAGGGCAAAGACGGCCAGCAGGCTGTGTGTAAACCCGCGATGGCCAAATGCCCGGGCAATAGGCTTTGATATCCACTTCAGCCGCTGCCCAAGCAGGGATTTCGGGTGATCGATATCGGGCAGCAGACACGTTAGAATGGCCGAAGGCACAATATGCCACCAGTCACCCTGAGCGAGAACGGGTGTCAGCTCGGCATTTTTGGCAAATACCGCACAGGCAATAGAAAAAAGAAGGTGGCCTTCCGCCGTCATGATAAAACCCAATAAACTGTCAATTCATACAGTATAGGGGTTTTATACAGTAGGCGGAAGAGGTGACGTTGTAACCCTTTGTCACAAATGCACGATTAACGCGCCAACCAACCGCCGTCTACGGCAAGCGTGTAACCATTAATATAATCAGAAGCCTGGCTGGCGAGAAAAACGACCGGGCCTTGTAAGTCATCCGGTGTTCCCCAGCGCCCCGCGGGAATACGATCGACGATTTGCTGATTACGCGTACTGTCTTCGCGCAACTGCTGCGTATTGTTTGTCGCCATATAACCTGGTGCGATGGCATTGACATTAATTCCCTGAGCTGCCCACTCATTAGCCAGTAGGCGGGTGATCCCAAGCACGCCGCTTTTTGATGCGGTGTAGGACGGAACGCGGATTCCCCCCTGAAAAGAGAGCATTGAGGCAATATTGATAATTTTACCGCCATTACCCTGCGCCAGGAACTGACGCGCCACCGCCTGCGACAGAAAGAAAACGGATTTGAGATTCAGGTTCATTACGTCATCCCAGTCTTTTTCACTAAAATCCAGCGCGTCCTGGCGACGAATCGTACCTGCATTGTTGACCAGAATATCGACCCGACCAAATACCGCAACAGTTTGCGTCACGATGCTGGACAGCGCCTCCTGTTGGCTGAGGTCGGCCTGAATGGCCATAAAACGCCGACCAACTGCGGTGATTTTTTCCTCGGTGTCATGCGGGATTTTGCGGTTTACGCCAACCACGTCACATCCGGCTTCAGCCAGCGCCAGGGCCATACCTTGCCCAAGCCCGGTATCACAACCGGTGACGATTGCGACTTTATCCTTAAGACGAAACGCGTCCAGAACCATGTTCACCTCAGCTATTTTTACTGTTAATGCATTGCGATAGCAGAAGGATAGAAGAGGTTGAACAAAAATACAATAAAATTGAAACGGTGTTTTAATTTTATTGATCAAGCAAAGAAAAGGGCAATATGGTCATTGCCCGGAGGGAGATTAACCGTGAAGATGCCCGGCAGTGAGCTCCGTCAATGAGGCCAGTTTGACGTCGGCAAGCACAAAACGGGGATCATCCTGATTTTCATGGGCGGGGACAACAATTGAGCGCATTCGAGCGGCTTTCGACGCAATCATCCCGTTCACGGAATCTTCCAGCGCAACACAAGATAACGGGGGTACCCCCAGCTTCTGGGCACAATCGAGGTAAACCTGCGGGTGTGGTTTGCTGTAAGGTAATTTTTCTGCCGAGGCCAGTGCGTCAAAGCTATCGCGCAGATCAAACATGGTCAGCACTTTTTCCAGCATATGCAGCGGTGACGCTGAGGCCAGTCCTACCAGCATCCCCTGGGATTTGCATAGCGCTACAGCTTCACGTACGCCCGGCAACAGTGGTCTTGTTTCTTCTACCAGTGCAATGGCCCGTGTAATGATGCGTTCCGTCACCTCCTGACGAGAGGGACCGTTCCACGGTTGCTGTGCGAACCAAAGATCAACAACCATATCGATACGTAAACCGAGCGTATCGGGAAGTTCATGGCGGCGGGTGATATCTACGCCTAAACTTGCAATCACATCCAGTTCAGCCTGATCCCAGAGCGGTTCTGAATCGACCAGTAATCCATCCATATCGAAAATTGCAGCAAGAATTTGACGCGGGGTTGACATCACAACCTCTCCTTTAGGGTGATAACAGGGATTAAGAGCCCACCAGAACGAGCTCTAAGCGTTCATTATGGCTAATTTGGCAGTATACCGCCTTTAAAGATCAGGCGAAAACGGTTATCAACGGGTAAACTTAGGCCAAAATGACACGTCTTTATCAAGGGGAACTCATGACGTATCAACAAGCTGGACGCATTGCTGTCTTGAAAAGGTTGCTGGGATGGGTGATTTTCATCCCGGCGCTGATTTCAACACTGGTTTCAGTACTGAAGTTTATGTACGCGCACAGCGAAAAGCAGGAAGGGATTAATGCAGTAATGCTCGATTTTGCCCATGTGATGATCGACATGATGCGTGTGAATACGCCGTTTCTTAACCTGTTCTGGTATAACTCGCCGACACCGAATTTTCAGACCGGACTGAATCTTGTTTTTTGGTTGATTTTCATTCTGATATTCATCGGTCTGGCATTGCAGGACTCTGGCGCCAGAATGAGTCGTCAGGCGCGTTTTTTACGCGAGGGCGTTGAAGATCAGTTGATTCTGGAACAGGCAAAAGGCAGTGAGGGGTTATCGCGTGAGCAAATAGAGTCGCGTATTGTCGTGCCACACCATACGATCTTTTTACAAATCTTCCCGCTCTATATTTTGCCGGTGATCGTTATCGTGATCGGCTATGTCTTCTTTTCATTACTGGGCTTTTTGTAAGTCCGATATTATCAGGCCTGGGTTACGTGAAGCATCAGGCCTGATAAACAAAGCCGCCTTCGGGCTATCTATACGTTAAGCCGCCAGTAACCTTTCCATCGCTTTTTGCGCCACCACCAGATGCTGCCCGCCAAACAGAATTGCCCGATTAAGCAGCGTATACAACTGATAGATAGGCTGCCTGTCGAGAAAATCTAACGGTAGCGGCGAGACAGACTGATAACCGTCATAAATCTGCGGTGGCTGATCGGTATGTAACGGCAACATTGCCAGGTCGCACTCTCTGTCGCCCCAGTAACAGGCGGGGTCAAAAATGTAGGGGCCATTCGGTCCGAGCGCACAGTTTGCCGACCACAAATCGCCGTGCAGGAGAGAAGGCTGTGGCTGATGGGAGGAGAGTCGCTGCTGAACGTGATCGACAATGGCGTCAATATTGCCAAACGCGATGCCTTTTTCCGCCGCAAGTTCCAGTTGCCAGCCGATGCGTTGTTCGGCGAAGAAGGTTGACCAGCGACGCTGCCAGGCATTGGGTTGCGGTGTAGTGGAGAGTGCATTATCGAAGTCGAGGCCGAACTGTGGCTGATCGCTCCATTCGTGCAAATGTGCAAGTTGTTGTCCGAGAATAAACGCGTTGTGGGCATCAAGCGGGCGGGGAGGGAGGAAGTCCATAACCAGAAAACTGTAATCTCTGTCTGCACCCACTGCCCAGACTTTGGGAACAGAAACGGTTTGACTTCGGGAAAGCAGTTCTAACTGGTCTGCCTCCGCCGTAAAGCCAGACAACAGCTCTCTTTCATCACATTTGACGAAAAAATCGCGCCCCGCATAGCGTAAATGCCATGCGGCGTGGATCTCTCCGCCGGGCAGTTCATTACGCAGTTCGATTTCGCCTTCACCTAATTGCTCGCTTAAAAGACGACTGATAGCCTGCCACATGATGTCTCTCCCCATGTTGTCTGCCAGATCATAAGGTTAGCGCAAGAATGCGGTAAAAAAACACGAACTGACGCACACCGTAGACGCGTCATCGCGGGAAAGGCACTTATTGTATGTCGTGCTTCCACACCTCCCTGAGAAATGACGACTTTCGGTTTAACATGATTCACTTCTTTGTAATCACGTGATTTTTTATCATAGACGCATAATACACATGTCGACAGTTTTGTCGGTAAATCCCCCTTAATGCTTGATAAGGGGGATGGTGTAATCACTGGGCAAGATACGAATATATTTTTTGCGTATCGTCCAGCGCGCACAGACGAGTGCCCTGATTCAGCGTTGCTGCGCTACCCGCAGCGACGCCAAAACGCACAATCTCTTCAAACGGGGCATTTTCTGCCAGTTTCAACGTCATCGCGCCGACCATACTGTCGCCTGCGCCAACGGTACTTTGGCTTTTCACCGGCGGTGGGACGACCTGGACGCATGTTTCTTTATTGACGCCCAATGCCCCTTGTGGCCCAAGAGAGACCACAACGCGAAGCGCTTTGCCGCTTTGTATAATCTCCTGTGCTGCTTTGCGAACGTCATCGGGTTGTGTGAGTTCGCGTTTCACCAGTGCACTCAATTCTTTGAGGTTGGGTTTTACCAGTTCGATACCGCCGATGGCTAATGCCGCTGTCAGCGCCTCACCAGAGCTATCGACAATGCAGCGAATACCCTGTTTTTGTACGGTGGTGATGAGCCGTGTCAGTTTCTCTATTTGTACACCGGGCGGCAAACTGCCGCTAATGACCAGTATCGCACCCGATTCAATTTCCAGTACCTGATCCTGCAGTTGGTAGAATTCGTCATCAGTCAGCGCGGCACCGGGCATGACAAAACGATACTGCTCACCGCTGGATTCGACGTGGACATGGAGATTTTGTCGGGTCCAGTCTTTGGCTTCGATAGTCGAGACGGGAACATTTTCGTCGGCAAGTAAAGAAACTAAGTGCTCGCCAGTCGCACCACCGACCGGAAAGATGGCCGTTGCAGTTCCGCCAAGATGTGCAATGGCACGGGCGACGTTGATGCCTCCACCGCCAGGTTCAAAAACCGGTGAGGTACAGCGAAGTTTACCTTCGGGGTAGATTTGTGGGGTGATTGTTGCGCTATCGAGAGAGGGCGCAAGTGTTAACGTATAGATACGTACCATCTTTACCTCCTGTTAGGCTGACCCCAGTCTGGCACTTAACGTCACGAAAGTGAAGTAATTAACAACATGATTTCTCGCAGCTTTATTTAAAATTCTCGTGCCAAAGATATATAAATAAAATAAAGGATTAAGAACGCTCTTATTCAAAAAATGAAATAAGAATTTATTGCTATGTTATTCGAGTCTTTTTATAATTTGTTACCTTTCAAGGGTCTTTTGTCATTGATCCACATGAAAGTTTCCGAGACCGTTATGGTCTCTTTTTTTGTTGTACGGACTCTTTATAAATGAAGCTTTTGAAGACAGTGCCCGCAGCAGTATTGCTGACGGGGTGCGTGTTTGCGTCAATGCATGCCGCCGCCGATGATTCCGTTTTTACTGTCATGGATGACCCTTCCAGCGCGAAAAAACCCTTTGAAGGTAACCTGAACGCGGGATATCTTGCCCAGTCAGGCAACACAAAAAGTTCTTCTTTAACCGCAGACACCACCATGACCTGGTATGGTCAATCTACGGCGTGGTCTCTGTGGGGAAATGCCAGCAACACCTCCTCAAATGATGAGCGTTCATCTGAGAAATATGCTGTAGGTGGTCGTAGTCGTTACAACATGACTGACTATGACTATCTCTTTGGTCAGGCCAGTTGGTTAACAGACCGTTATAACGGATATCGTGAGCGTGATGTGCTAACGGCCGGTTATGGTCGCCAGTTTCTTAATGGACCGGTGCACAGCTTCCGCTTTGAATTCGGTCCTGGTGTACGTTATGACGAGCACACTGATGGCACCACTGAAACGCAGCCGTTAGGTTATGCGTCCGGGGCTTATGCGTGGCAGATGACGGACAACACCAAGTTTACGCAGGGTGTGTCGGTATTTGGTGCCGATGATACAACGCTGAATTCTGAAACGGCCTTGAATGTTGCTATCAACGAACACTTTGGATTGAAGGTTGCGTACAACGTGACCTGGAACTCCGAACCGCCGGCAACCGCGCCGGAGCATACCGATCGCCGCACGACGGTTTCGCTCGGCTATCGGATGTAATAGTTAGCCGGGCCAGTTAAATGGCCCGGCTTTTATAAATTAACGTTAAGTACTTTTATTATCCTAACCGCGCTTTATTTTTGACGCTTTTCTGACATCCCGCATTTTTAGACGCTTTCAATTTAATGAATAAATAGGCTGTCCTGAAAATGGCATTTCAGCATTACCGTCATAATTAAACACAATTAACAGTCTGTAGAATATATTTGCTCAGGTTGGCATAGTGCTTCTGACGTTTAACCCCAGATCATGGCTGCCCAGCGTAGCATCAGCATTGCCGCACAAATAACCAGCAGTATTACAACCATCTTCCCGTGTTTTTTGGCAAAACGATTTGTTGGCATTGTTCTTTTCCTGCCCAGGTCAGACCATTCGACTTAGTGTAACAAAGATAGAAGGGTGTCCGTGAATTGATTTACATCATGGAAAGCGCATTGATTGCAGCTTTGATCGGCTCGTAATGCCGTGTACACTGTCAAACGATGTTATCAAAAAACGGGCGTAGGTCCAGCGTTGCCTGTCAGGTGACCTGTGACATATTTCGCAGAGTGAAGCGGGAATCAGCCCAGACCTTTTTGATAATTTTAAATATTGAATCTTTGTATGTGCTCTTACGTGTAGGCCATCAGTGCCATTCCGTTCTGTTCATCCCCGTTTTATCCTCCAGTTTCAAACCCCTGCTAACATTGACTAAATCCTCTATGGGTGTTTCACTCCGTTTTACCATATTCCAATTTATGCCATGAAAAACGTGTACACATCGATGTACATATCTGGCGGGTGTACACCACATGCTTACTGATACCAAGCTCCGCAAAATGAACGGCAAGCCGATAGAGAAGCGCATTGAGCTATCCGATGCTAATGGCCTGTCGGTTCGTATCACTCCTAATGGCGTAATCGTCTTCCAGTATCGTTATAAATTTGGCGGCAAACCTCGACGCATGACACTTGGGCAATATGACCAGGTATCGCTGAAAGAGGCAAGGGATCTGGTGTTTGAATATAAGAAGCTTCTCTCGGCTGGAAAAGACCCAATCACTGCCAGAGATATGAGCATAGCTGACAGTATTAAAGCGGCCACGGTTAAAGATTGCATCACAGCTTGGCTGGAAAGCGCCGGCGCTAGCAAGTTGGTAAGAAGAGATGAGTGGGAAAGGGCACTTAACCGTCATGTGGTTCCCTACGTCGGGAGTATGCTAGTAGACGAAATGGTTATTTCTCACTGGCAACCGGTATTCAAGCTCATGCGGGAAAATGGGGCAGAAACCTATGCCGGGGAGATCCTCTCTCGCATGAAAACCATCTTTTCATATTGCATCCGCACCGAGATGATTAAGAGAAATCCAGTTTCTGATTTGCGAGTTCTCGATGTGGGGAAACCAGCGAAGAAGGGACACCGTTATCTTAACGATAAAGAAATAGGTGCGTTCTGGCATGCTGTAGAAGCTTCGACGGTTACTTATCAAAACAAGTTGCTGTTAAAGCTACTGTTACTTACCGGGTGTCGTGGTGTTGAGTTGCGCCTGGCGAAGAAGGCTGATTTTGATCTGGATGGAAGAGTCTGGCGTGTGCCGGATGAAAACTCTAAGACTAGGGAGCCATTCGAAAGGGGTCTGTCTGTAAAGGCGGTTGAAATTCTTAATGAAGCGTTTGAGTTGTACCCCAACTTCAGCCAGGTATTCCCGCCAGCAACAAAGAAAGAAGATCGCCCAATGGCTGCCAGCGTGATACTGAATCTTGCGATACGGCTTCGATCCGACATGACCATTGAGCATTGGTCGATACATGATTTGCGGCGTACTGCGAAAACGAAGATGGCAGAACTCGGGATCCCTCCACATATCTCCGAGAAGGTGCTGGGCCATAAACTTGGAGGAGTCCTCGCCATTTATGACCAGCACAGCTATGTGAGAGAGCAGCAGGAGGCGTTAGATGTCCTGGCCGCTCACATTCAGTCATGCGTTGACTCAATGAACCCCTGAGCCTCCATGAAGCGCATTACGTCGCAATACCGATATTGCTCGCCACCGCGACCCGGGTTAGTGCCGGGAGCTTTGTTTGGGAACGGTGTCCCGGCTGCTAGCCACTGCTTGCGCTTGCGATAAAACGTCGTGCGCGAGATCCCACCGAGCATCTGCTGAACAGTTTCTCTGTTGATGATGACTGGTTTGATAGAAATATTGTGATTCATTGAATACCCCATCGGCCCGTTCCCGGGCCGGTTATAAAAATCAATTCACCTGGCCCGGCAGTGCACGGAGCCGGCGCATACCTGTCATTGCCGTGGCCACATAGCTCGCCTTACGGTTAACCACCTCAACCCAGACCTTCACGCCTTCAACTCTCACCGTGTATGTCTCCTTCATCTTGCTGCGCCCGTAGTCACCGTAACGCTCGTGATGAGTGGCCAGCGCGATGTCGCATGCCTGGCGCGCTAATGGGGATTGCTGATTGGCTCGGTTAATTAGTCGCATGGTCGTCTCCTTCGATACGCTCAAACTCAATAACCCAGACCCATGGGTTGGCGTTCCAGCTTTCTTCGCCGTAGATGTGTTGCCACGTCTGCCCAAACCATGAGCGAGAGAAGTCAGGGAACCCGTATTCCTGTGAAACACAGTCGATGGATGGATGACTTGGCGGGGCACCTTCTGCAATAGCGTCGGCCTGGCTGATGGCGTTCAGTCGCTCAACTCGAATATCGATAATTTCCAGAAGAAGTCTGGATGCCCAGCGTGGCATGTGGATTGATGGCCGCCAGCAGCAATGCAGATTATCGTCAGCATCGAAAAACTCTGGTGCAGGCTTGCCATCAGCCTTGTAAACGCAGAACTTAGCTTTCTCAAATGGTGTGGAGTCTTTGCAATAGGCGTCCATCTGATCGAAATCGAATAATGGCCCTTGGAACGTCTCGCGCACCCAGATGCGATCGCCAACTTCTCCATAAGGACAACCGAACACTTTTGAACGCATCTTTAGTCCGCACGCATCGGATTGCGACCAAAAATACTTCCCGTTATCTCTACCATTTTTGGAGTCAATTACCCGGCGTAATCCCAGCTCTGAATGTTCTGGCTGAATCGCCATAATCCGCCGCGTTTGCGTCTTCCTGCTGTCGAGAATGGCGCGAACCATTTCACTGTTAAAAATCATTCCGCGTTCAGTCATTCCAGGCCTCCAGCTCGTTCTGAATCTCTTCGTCAATCTCGTCGTTGCTGGCATTTTCATTGAGGTAGCTCAACGCTTCTTTTCTATACTGCGCACGGCGATCGCCGTACCACGCTGAAAACTCAGGTGACCAGCCGCGACCATTACCCTGAAAATCTACCAGAGCGTTGTCCTCTGCCATGCGCTCAACCATGCAGTCTGCAGTTGTCAGGGCGTACTCACGGATATACCGGCGTAGATCCTGCTTGCGCCAGTACGGACTATATTTCGAGTCGCAACGACCTTTAAATTCGACGGTCCAGCGACGGATGCAACGTGCATTTAATGATTTGCTCATCTCGTTACCGGGAGGGCGAACCCTCCCGCCTCCCTTAGCCCACGTATTCCGGTTT